>JAQVYH010000066.1 GCA_029004515.1 Eubacteriales bacterium
TTTTGTGCTTTTGCAGAGAGCAGATTAGCATTGCCTTTATCTTTCTTATTTAACAATTCTCCAATCATTGCACCGCCAATAATAAATAAGGCACCGATAATCTGAAGTGATGTCATCTTCTCTCCGAGAAGCAATGCCGCAAATACTACCGCGGAAAGCGGTTCCAGATAGCCGCAAACCGCAATTGTCTGTACGGGAAGCTTAGACAGAGATGAAAAATATAAGTAGCAGCCAACTCCGGTGTTAACAAGTCCGAGCAAGATAATCCATGGCCAGTCCGCAGAAGGAACAAGAATCACAAAATGTTGCTTAAACCCGACGAATACCGCAAGGGTCAAGAAACTAACTATCAGTTGAATCACAGAGTTTTCCATGCCGGTGATGCACTTCGATTGCTTGTTCAGTGTAACCATGAAAAAGTACGTCACTGCCGACATAACTCCGCAGAATAAACCCCATGTATTCCCACCATCAGATACCGCCTTACCATTTACGAGGTAGATTCCAACCAGCACAATCAGAAATCCTGCAATTTTTGGTGCGGTCAACTGTTCCTTAAATATCAATGGAGAGAGAATCATCACGATTACCGGTCCACAATAATAGAGTAAGGATGCCATGCTGACACCAATCTGCTGATATGCTTCATACAAAAACATCCAGCTGGTACCCATTGCAATACCAGACAGTATTAAGAAAAGCAAATCGTGCTTGTTTTCTCTTATATGAAAGTGCTCTTTTGTAAGCAGGAAGATAGCAAATAAAAGTAAACTTCCAATCAGAGTTCGCAGAAAAACAATTTCATAGCTTGCCAAAGAAATTTGGCTTGCCACAATTCCGTTTAGTCCAAACAGGAGCAAGGCACATATATATTTAATAAAGGATTTTTTGTCCATAGTCATCTCCAAAGTGAATTAAAATTTTATAGTGTTCTCACAGCTTTAATAATTACATCCAACCCAACCACACAACCTCAAAACATACCGAAAAAACACCTAACCTGTACACTCACCAAGGCTGACATCTAACCTGTACACTTGCAAAGAGTGGTTATTATAACGTCCACGCTTGTATGAATATGCCGGCAATTACTTGACGCTTTAACGGCACAAAAGCTTTTGTGTAACGATATCGGAATATATTTCCATACCAGCGGTATTTGCAATATGGATGACATCTTTTAAATGCTCACTTCCGGGTAAAAAAGAGGCAAGCAGGTTCTCTTTTTGCCAAATACGGTCAGGGTTAAAAATTACATCCTGATAGCCACCAAAAATAGCCACATAAAAGATCTCTGATTCAACAATATCTTGAAAGAAATGGCTGCCATAGGATAGCTCGGGCATAAAGCCCTCTTTTTTTGAGGCATACTCACAAAGAACCTTTATATTACATAATTCCGTAAAGTGCACCGGAACACCAAGAGATGGCGTGGTGCTACCCCATCTGCCCGGGCCTACCAACATGGAATTTTTCCCTTTCATTTCTCTATTAATTACGCCGATTCGTCTTGCTATATCATATTTTCCTTGATCATTTAGCTTTAAGTATGCGGCTACATTAATAAATATAACATAATCTATGGGTAGGTGAACACTTCCGCCCATGAAGCCTCCTTTACTTGAAAAGAAACAATCCGTCACATCATTTAGCTCGGGTATCTTTACAGTCTTGCCCAAGCCTTTGGTTTGCAATGGGCGGCATTGCAATAGATTTATTTTATAACTGTTATCCTTACTAAAGTTAGCAGTAAACTCAATATCAACAGGGTAATCGTATGCTTTAGACAGCATAGCTTGCATTTCTTTCATAATAGTAGCAAATGTTGTGTCTGTAAACAATTTATTAAAGTCTAACAGATATGGTGTTTTCAAATTCTTATATCCCAGCTCACGCATGCGAGCTTCGGTAGCATAGTCGGGGCTTAGAAACAGGCTCTTGTCTGCTTTTAAGGGAATGGATAAAACCTCATCCAAATCCGCGCTTTCTAAAGCATTATTTGTAAGCGAAAGAAGATCCAATCGATGCTGGGAGAATTTCTTCAGGTCTTCATAATTTATTGGAGGAATTCGAAGCGGGTTGTCAAGGCTCACTACCTTCACATAATCTCCGTCAGTCCGATCCACTGCTCTGGTACCCAATCCAAATACAAGACGGAGCATCCCTGCGTTCATATCAATACTTTCATCCCAAACATACAGGTTGGAAGAATTACCCATCCCTGCTATATGCGGGAAAAAATAATCTCCATACCGATCCCCTGAGACACGCTGCACAAGTATTGCCATCTGCTCATCCTGCTTTGCCAGTCCTCGATTCGCCCGATAGTTGAGGGCATCTTCGCTCATGGTACTTGCATAAACAGTACGCACAGCCTGTTCAAAGGCCTCATAGCGCGCCTGGGGTGTTCCCTGATTTACACAGAAAACGCTCTCATATTTACCAGCAAAAGCATTACCGAAGTTGTCCTCCAATAGAGAACTGGAACGCACGATTATAGGAGACTGTCCAAAGTACTCAAGCATATTGATAAACTGTTCCTGAATATCTTTGGGAAAAGAGCCGTGCAAAAGCCTTTCTTCCAGATCTGCCGCGTATTTATAATAACCCTCGGGTGTTTTTTGCTTTGTTCGTAGTCTCCACCAGCCATTTTGGACAATATATGTGTAGAAAACATCTGAACCTATATAAAATGAATCATGGGGCTCAAGATATGAAGAAAAGCGATCGCCCCCTTCAACTTCCAGAATTTTTCTCGCTATAAGCATACCAACGCTTTTTCCTCCAACAAAACCGGTGCCGATTTCTCTGGAGGCAATAGTAAGAATATCTTTCAAGGAGAAATATCTGTCGCACAGCTGAAACATCCGAGATTCGTTGCCGATAAGCATGTGCATGAGGCGTTTTTTTACCTTTTCCTGCTCCTTGGCAGAGGCATCCAGCATTCCTTTAGCATCGTTAAATATGGTGTTCCAGTGGTCAAGCCTCATTTCACTGCGGTTTATGCTGTTGAAAAGCTCAGAGGCATCAGAACTGGATGTAATGCAGACAGCCTCCTGGTCCTGAATGAAATGAGGGAAAAACATTGTTGGTGAATATCTCTGCCATACCTTGAGGGGGTGAATATAGGTTTTATTTTTAATCTGATATAAATCAAGGAGAAGCTGTGTCGTTTCACGAATACCGGCTATGGTGTTATAGACGTGATGATTCCTCTTTATGGCAAAATACGCTACCGTATCAAGATCATATAAATATGGACAGGTGGCTTTGAAAAAATTGCCAAGCATTAGGTCCGATTGCCAATATTCCAACAAATCAGTTAGGCAATCAAATATATAAAGTACCCTTTTGCCCTCTTTTTTAATAATATTGTGTATTTCAATGGCAAAACGCTCAAAGCCTTTGCTTGCGTCAACTGTATAAGCCCTGATGTCCTCTCCGGCATCGAGTAAAGGCTCATGATTGGCAAAACGGATATAAACAAGGCTCATATTTTCCATTTGTGCGCTTTCCACGAAACAATCAACTATTTTTTTATAGTCTGAGATAGAATCCACTTGCCATACCACGTTGTCTCCAAATCTCAGATGATCGATAACCTGGTCAAACCCTTTTATTCCCGTGCTTACTTTGTCATATAGATTCATGGGACACCTCTTTTATGCATTAATTTTTTTAGGATATATTACACTTTTCCCATAAAAATAGCAAAATGGTGTATTTCGCTATTTTTTCTCTACTTGAAAAAATTGAATTTGATTCCCGCCTTTTTCCTTGGCATCATATAACGCTTCGTCTGCCTTTTGGAATAACTCTTCATAAGATTTCGTATCTCGTAGCAATGATATTCCTATACTTACAGTAACATTGATACCGCTGTTTAATTCAGCAATTAAAGTCTGAAGTTGCTGGCACTTTGAAACGGCGAAAGATGAAGAAGGAATGTTCATCATATATACACAAAACTCATCTCCTCCGATTCGTCCGATTATATCCGTTTCTCTAAATGTTTTAGTCAGAGCTTTGCCTATGTTTATTAATACATTGTCACCTTGTAGGTGTCCGTATGAATCGTTAATAGCTTTATATTTATCACAATCCATTACAATAAGAGCATCCAAAGTATTTGGTTTGACGCTTTTTATTCTTTCTGTAATGAGATTTCTTGTAGTGATTGCATTGTATATGCCTGTCAATCCATCTATTTCTGACTTTTGGATCAGTTTCCTTTTTTCTGACACTTCTTCATTAATATCTATTAGCTTTCCGATAATAGAATAAACCTTTCCCTTATCATCATATATAAAAGAATTGACCGATTTAAACAGACTTTTTGTACCATCAGCAATGGGTAATTCTATTATAGGTATAGTAGTTTCATGATTCAATAACGCTTTATTGAATTCAGCTGTTAATTTTTTGAGGTTATGAACACTTCCAAATAGCTCAATACAATTTTGTGACAGCTCCAGGTGCTTTGTCTTGATGTGATATTCATATAAATATTCATTTGATGTTTGTGAAAGCATTTGGTATCTTTCATATTGAAGTTTAATTTCATTTTTTGATCTGACATTACGAATAATACTAAACAACAATATTGCTATTGCTATAAACAATACTGCAAATATTTGATAGGAGTACGCATCCATTACCATTGGAATTGTAATTTTTCTTTCAATATCGGTCGCTGCATCTAATGTCAAAACCATCATATGAGATTGATCAATTGAGAGAATGGCCTTGTTAATTATTGAAATTAGCATTTCATCATTGCTTAGAAAGCCTATACAATATTCTCTGGAATCTTTTTTTTCGGGAACTGTTATAATATTTCGATAATTATTTTGCAGAGTATAATAAGCTATCGAATACGCATTTCCATAACCATAATCAGCTTTTCCTTTATCTACAGCATCCAAGCAATTTTCTAGTGTATCAATATAAATTGTACTGGTCTCTTTTATTCCCTCAGGGCGGTTGGTACCTTTTATTGCTGCATATCTTTTATTACTTAATTCATTTGGATTGACAGAAGAATTAGTATACAGTATAGACTCAGTTACCAAATATGGTATGGATAGGGGGATATCTTTCGATTGAGTTTTTGATGAAACTCCAAAAAGTATATCAGCGCCTGAGGCTTTAGCTTCATCTGTGTTTTTATACAATTGATATGTAATAGCAAGTCCGGTCGATTGGGATATAAAATCTAAAACATTTATAGAAATACCTTTTGCCTGACCATTTGCATCATAATATTGAAGCGGAGCTACACCATCGATTGATGCAGCTTTAATAACTTTTTTGCTATCTATATATTCCTGTTCTTCTTTTGTTAAAAATGATTGAGCTTTTACAGGTATCGACGGAACTATTGCTGTTACGAGAATAACAAAAATTACTATCTTTTGTTGCAACTTCCAGATTTTCAAACTAATCCCCCTTAAACATTATTATAGGTTTTATTTTAAAGTGTGCCCCTTTCACAAAACAAAGAAACACATATTATTTGAACTGTAATCTTTTGCTTTTTCACACACTCACTTCTCAACTCTTGAAGTTAATACTACCGTCTCCACGTGGCACGATAGGCGAGGCTGAATGCCAAGCAGGCAATGCCTGTACTAGAAAACAAACACATCGCTGTAAGTGGAAAAATCCACTTACTTTTCATTTTAAAAGAATGAAATTAGATTATTATAAGCCTTTAAAATATTTCTTCGATTCCGATTTCTTTTAAATAATTATATATTCCGTCATAAAACTTTGGCTGCATTGTAATATCACTACTATCGCCGTTAGGGACAAATATAATTAGACCTTGTCTTGCTCTAGTGAGAAGAACACGATACGCATTTTTAAGATATAAAATATTAGCTTCGCTATTTACATTTTGCCACTTTGTTCCGTTGAAATTGAAGTGCTCAAAATGATTATTATTAAATCTTAAATTAGCATCCCAGCATAATATGGCCCAATCAAGCTCTAATCCTTGAATATCAAATTCTGTTGCAGTCTCCTCAAGAAAATAGGACGATCTTACATCATCTTTTCCATTTAAGAACCAATTAGGGGCATCAACCTTGTTCTGTACCCAAACGCCATATTTTCTAAGCCTTTTAGCCCCAGAACTTGCAGTCATTCCATAACGTTGTGTTCCTTTTGCTTTATCTTTTACCCAGTTTTTTGCTGCTTCTAAATTTCTTGTAATACAAAATGGATATGCATCCTTAAATTCTGAGTATAGATCTTTTGCCATGCTTTTATCCACATCCAATAATGCCTTAACAAATGCTGCCACATTTTCACTTCTGAAAGAACGCAATGATACAGCTAAATGCAAATCTTCTATTATCTTATAATTTATTCCTTCTGCCAATTCATCAAAAGCGTGACCTTTTGAATATTCCTCATCAGTGATTTTATTTGATATGTAAACATCCCATTCTGGATAATTATTTATCAAAGAATTAAACCAACCTGAAATTCCAGCAGATTCTCCTTTATTAATTTCTTGTCCACCTCCAACAAGACAAACTATTGTAGCCCAACCTTCATGACGGTTTAATATGCTTATAAGAAATTCGGGCTCTGACATATTAAAGTCTAAAACGCCTTTTTTTCGTTTCATAAAATCTGTTAAATTAGGCTCATCCCATGCACGTTGTGCTTCATCAAATATAGTAACTCTTTCTATTGGTGGTGTATAAACAGAAATTGCATCATCTCTAAAATGATGTATTATTTGTATAAACTCTTTTGCTTTACGCATAGCTTCTGTTTTGCGTGTGCCATTTCTTATTACATCATCACGTGCTAATGCCTCTTGCAACACATCCACTAATGGGCCATTTCCCGATAAGAATACAGCATGTTCATTTTCATCTGCCTTTTGTCTTTCGATAGCAATGTTAAGACCGGCAAGAGTTTTTCCTGCTCCAGGAACTCCTGTGATGAAACATATAGACTTTTTGCCGTTAGACTTACTATGATCAATAATTTCATTTATAGCTTTTGTAGTTTGATTTAAATTTTTAGCGCTAGCATCATTTCTTGAAATGTCTTCTACATTATGGCCCATATACAAGGCTTGAGCTGCTTCTATAATCGTTGGGGTCGGCATATAAAGTGAGTTAATCCATTCATATACATCAAAGAATGGTCGTATATATTGATCACAAACTGCTTTTATATAGTTACCAATACCATGTTCATTGCAGCAATGTGTTTCAAAAATATTATCCTTCAGAACATTGATTGTTGTTTTATATTCTGGGGCACGTGTACAAATTAGAATAGGAACTAAGAGCTTATTATGGCTTTCTTTATGAAAGCAGTTAAGGTCAAGAGCATAGTCTGTAGCTTGATCAACGGCATATCTAGGATATGAGTTTTCACCAACTTTAAACTCTAAAAGAAACACAATTCCTTTGTAAAGCAAGACATTATCAATTCTATTTCCTATTCTGGGAATGGTGTACTCAAATAACAAATGCCCATCAGTAAATGGAGAAAGTTCTCGTTTTAAAATTTCTATTTCCTTTTTCCATGTGTTCTTTTGTAAATCATCAGCAGCAAATTGATCGTTGCTTGTGATTTCGCCAAATATAGTAAAACAATCTTTATTTATAAAATCCTGAACGCTGCTTGAATAATATGCTCTTTTCAATTTCTCTTCCCCATCTCTAACATCTATTCTGAACACCATAAAAGCACTCGGCACTAAACCATATAGCGCCATTTAATATTGATATCTAACCTTAACACCCACAATTTTTGACGTCTATCCCTGCGCCTATACTATTTGTTATATATTTTCGTTGATATGTTTCCAGGTACACTAAAACACACTTTAGTCGAGTTGTCAATTTAGATGTCACGAAAAAGTGTAGTATTTTCAAGGGTTCTGGCGTGACATCAATACTACACACTCAACGTGGCACGATAGCATCAGATTGATGTCGGGTGCTTTTTATACTGTTTTTCCGTGCAAGGGAACAGGTCGAGCATAGTTTTTATGGATTATTTCTGTTCGCGGGAACAGGTCAACTGTTTTTGCCCGTTCGCGGAATAAGTCAATATATATTCAAATCTCGCCAACTCCATTGGTAAAGGCTAATAATTTTAGTACAGTTTTATTTGCTAGTTAAATCATAAGCGCGGGTTTAGGTTTCGTTAGCATAGGTGTAAATCGTTAGCGTGAGTACACCCATATAAGACATTTCAATGCAATGTGGAGTCACACTATTTCTAACCTTAGCAGTGCCACATCTTTTTTATTGTCTTTAGGTTCTATCCGTTCAAGCACTTTACTTTCAACAGATTTGGGCCAGTATATTTTTAATGATTTTCTTGCACGGGTTATAGCTGTGTAAAAAATGCTGTGAGTTATTAATTCATCAATCTCATCAGTTATGATGATTTTTACGGAATCGTATTCCAAACCTTGTGCCTTGTGAATAGATACAGCATAAGCAACTTGAAACGGTACGATAGCTTTCGATGCTCCATCATCGTCTTCATCGGTACTTTTATTTTTATTTACAATAAAACGTATGACAGAATTTCCACTTGCAGAGTTACGAACGATCGTAAAGTCCATGTTATTTGCATCCATTTCAATCAACGGCCTGTCAACCTCAATATCAAATTGAATACTTTCGTTTGATTTACCCTCATTCAGTACTTCAAAATCAGCAATTCGACCTTTCATATTATTATGAATGATGGGAATTTGGTCATCAATTTGTGTAAAAAATTTATCTGCCAAGTCATTAAACAATATCGGGTCCCCCACCTTATATCGCTGAACTCCCCGCCATATCTCTTTACCATTATTGCTTTCTTGAAGAAAATGATTAATATTGTTAATCCCGTACAGACCACCGTAATTAAGGCATAGGATTATCTCGTTTTCAGCAGCAGGAGTGAAAATCGAAATATCTAACTCTGCCGAATAACCGCCAGCTTGTAAAAGTTCAAAGACGACGTTTTTGTCATCTCTTTTAAGAATATCTATTTTACGAACATCATTCCATAGACGTAGCAAAGCTTTACTGTCGCTTCTGTAAGGTCTTGTTAGCTCGCATACAGATGTTTCAGGCAAAAAGCTACGCACAGCATCAAACCAGTTGCCAAACTCAATAGCTTCTATTTGATAAGTATCACCAACTAAAACAAGTAATTCAAAATTAGCTTTACTGAGAATAGTTCTCATATCATGGTTGTTTACTGTACTACACTCATCGATTACAAGAATGTCAAAGTCGGTTTTTCCTCTATAATACTGGCTAGTAAATTTTGATATAGTCATAAAAGTACTGTTAGCTGAAGCTGTAACTTTTCGCCTCATATTATTAACGGCAGGGTTTGTTTGTGCTAAATAAAGCCTTGTTTTATCAGCAAACAAATGTGAAATATGGTTTATCAAATACGATTTTCCAGTTCCAGCTGAACCATAAACAAGAGCAACTTTTGATTCGGTAAACATATTAAGTAAAGCATGCTTTTTCTCTTCGCAGTTAACTTGATTGGTAGTTTGCATCCAATAGCTTACTAAGTTAGTATAATTGTCAATTCCACTTTGAGAAAGACTCTTAATTGTCTGAATTATTGATACTGTATCCTCCTTATAACTTTCAATAAAAATATGGTCGTATTTAATTGTCATCCTACGGAGTTGTTGCTTTGGGGAATTGTAAAGTTTTGAATTATACATTTTTACAAGAGCGGCAACATCGTCAAAATTGCCGAGTATATACTTTCCATCGTCTTTTTTTTCAAGCGGAGTAAAAAGCATTCCTAACTTTTCGGTATTATTTTTTACAATCCATGCTAACACCTCGTGTTCACGCCCGCTTGCATCAAGGCATTCAAACAAATCCGAAAGGCTCGGAACATGGCTTTTCAAAGCTGAGCAAAACGGCATTTCATCAAACGGAATACATTTATAATCAAGATAAAGACCACTCAAACGATGACAGCCACGAATTTCTTGCATTTGTGTATAGGTTATATGAAACTGCTCTTTGAGAACGCGGTTGGTCATATGATGCAGCAAATATTGCAGTATGTTGCTACCGTTTGCTTTCTGCTTTATAAGCTTCCTGCAAGTTTCGAGGCAGTCAAAGAAGTGTTTGCCTTCTGTTTTAGGCACAATGCGGTCACGGACTGCCGCAAACGCCTCATCAGAAAACATAATAATTTCCGAAAGGCTTAGCCCGGTTTCAGTTAAATAACGGCTAAGTTCTCGTTGCTCAGCTTTGCCATACTCTCTGGGAGTTCTTTGAATAATTGCCGTGAAATTTTTTAGTTCACAAGGGCGAATGCTTACTTCCCAGTCAACAATAATGCGGATCGGCATATTTTTACCGAAGATTTCCACACTACTGTTAGCAATGGCAAACCTTACGGCGTAAAAGTTCGTGATCTCTATATCGGTAAAAGCTATAATGCGATCAGTTTTGCTCGCATAGTCATTTGCTGGGACAAAAGCAACCTCATAGTAAATTTTCCCGTCAACAAAAAATGGCTTAATTTTATGAACATAAAAGCGGTCATAACGGAACTCGCCGCGTATTGGTGTATTATAATTATTAACCTTTTTAGCTATTTTCTCATAATACTCTGTTAGACTATCGTCTGAATCTAATGGAAACTGTTCGAGGTTAGCAAGCACATCTAGAGAATAATTATTGTGCAAGAAATGCCTAATCCGCAACAGATACTCAAAATATTTTAGCATTAACCGTTCGGCATTCTGTTCTTTTAAGGCACGATGAGAAACAGAAACCTGTAGGAACTGATGAAACCGTGACAAATGCTTTAATTTAGGACTGTTCTTAGCGTATTTGACAGCTGCTTTCACATTTTCCTGTGTATCTTCTATATCATCACCGTTAGCGTAAACCTTAAGAAGTATATGCTCAACAAAATGCCTTAGAGATTCTAAGACTTCTTGTGAAATCTCACCTCTAGTAGATTCACCCAAACGGCTGATCTGGCGGCAAATAATTTTATTGCTTTCCAGAATAGCCTCATCAATTTTTAATATCTTTATAGTCATATAACACCTCAATTACACCGAATAAAACCTATTATGAACAAGTCGGAGGAGTACATCTAGGAATGTCTCTTCCGGATTGCCTACCATCTGCACTAACAATCGGAGCTACTTATGAGAACAAGTTCACAATTATATTGCATCTTAAGTTGCAAAATCGAATCGAGCTCTTTCGTTAGCAACATATCTTTCGGCATCAGTTATGTAATTGTCTGGGACAATGTTGAAGCGACGAACATCTAGCGAATAAATATAGTCGTTTTCAATATGGTAAGTTTCATCGACATATTTCCGCAATACATCATTATATTCACGAAGGCGTTCGCGTGCCTCGCTATCCTGCTCCGTATAAACTCGAAGAATGAGCATTTTGATGTATGCAGAGGTTTCATTTGTATAGCGCTCCATCAGTCTTTGCGGCTTACATTGTTCGAGAACGGTGGTGTAATCAAAATCGCTAATAAATCTTCTAATGTATTCTTCACCTTTTTTTACTTGATCATCTGTTAGTTTGCTATTGCCATTTTTGTCGCTTGTAGGCGCGCTGCGACCATGAATTAGGCTTGAAAGGATATTGTAAGCATCTGATTCTGCTTGCGGGTCTTTATATTGATGTTCGATAAATTTTCTTAAGCATCCTATACGTGCTGCTATATCTATGGTTGAATCAGATGCCAATTCCTTCAATAAAACAACAGAGGACATTAAATCGTCATCCTTACGAATAGGGGTACATTGTAATACTCCATTTTTATTTTCGAAATAGTTTGCGCAGACGGAAGTCGTTTTTTGTCGACCTGAGTTTGTTTGAATGTAATCTATAACAGGTTCAAAGTCGTGTGTTAGCATCAAAACAGTTTTTTCGTATAAGCTGTTTCCTTTTTCGCCAGTCTTAAAGAGTCGATTGATTATGGCATATTTTTTATTACTATCAAAAGACGATATCGGATCGTCGAGAATAACTAATTTTGCATCATTTCTAATGGCATCAAACATAAACAGAATCAATGCAAACGAGTGCTTTTCGCCCCAGCTCAAATGAGAACCAGGTGATTGAACATCACCGGGGTTACCATCTGGCAAAACAAATTTTAACAAAGCCCTCGCATTGTTTTCACCGTAAACTTCTACATCAAAAGTGTACTTAAACCCAGCAAGTTTCAAAAAGTCATTGATATCCTGTTTTCTATCTTTAACTTTATCCTGAATATATTTGTTATATTTACCAATTTCACCTTTCAAAACATTAACTTTCCCTAATAGGCTATCGATTTCCGTGTTGACTGCACCCATTTCTGACTTTGTAATGTCGGAAACAAAATAAGCATCGATAGCTCGAAAATCAACCTTCATATCTGTCAGTTTGGATTCTAAGTCGGCAATGTTATCTCTGTCTACAGAAGAACCATTAAAATTGACGATTGAAGTCAAGCGTTCATGTAGATAATTTGCTTCTGCGCGTAGCTTTGTTAATTGCGCTTCAAGCACTTTCAAGTCTTCCTTAACACCAAATAGTGACACAAGTTCTGATACTTTATCTTCGCTAAGATAAGGCTTCAGACCATCGAGTGCCTTAATAATAGCAGCAGCCGTTTCAACGCTGGCTTTATCGAAACTGTCAGCAAATACCTTATTGATAGTTTTTGTTTTTTCTGTATCCCCAGTAGAGCAATAGGGGCAACGGCCTTTTTGGCCGAACTGTTCATATCCCTGTAATCTCCACGCTGCCCACTTAGATACAGTATTTTCCTCAAAGAATGGCTTCAATTCGCTTAGCTCTTCCGGCGGTTTGAAATATGCTCCTTTACCTTCAAGAATTCCTTTTGCTCCGCCGCGCTTTGCAATCTTGTTGTTTGTGGTGAATTTTATGGTATCTATCAGCATACCTATTTGAGCTTGCAAGTCGATGATCTCTTGCCGACCTGTAATTGTAGTCTTAATCTTTGCCAAAGCATCGTCAATGTTTTTCTTTGCCTCGTCATACTCCTTAGAACGAATAAGCACCTCGAAAGCATCTTTTATAAGCGTATCCGGCTGATATACATACTGACTGACGTAGTTGTCATCAAAAATAGCAACTTCCCCGGCTTCCACACCTTCAATGCTTGGTGGAGTGTCTTCACTAAGTCTTCCATAGGGAGCAAGTTCGGTTAGTGGTCTACCTTGCGAAGCAAGATAGACAGCCCGTGCAATCGTCGACTTGCCTGTTCCATTACGCCCAAACAAAATGTTCAGCTTATTGG
>JAQVYH010000067.1 GCA_029004515.1 Eubacteriales bacterium
CCTTGCTCAATTTAAAAGTCCGTGTTTTCAAGCTGTATATGCTTGTTTGTTTCTCATTGTTATTTACGAGAACCTACTTTTTCTCTACGCTATTCTCTTTTCAAGCTACATATTTATTGAGCTGTTGTCAACTCTTTTGCCTTGCCCCTCTCTCAAAGGGCGAGATTTATTGTATCACATCGTTTGCGCTTTGTCAACACCTTTTTTCAATTTTTTTGAAAAAGTTTTTGAATTGTTTTTAAGTAATTCAAATTGACTTAAGTTCAATCGGTGGAACATTAGCTATTCTAACACAGTCAAACTTTAATGTCAACACTTTTTTCGCATTATTGCGACTTTTATTGAAAATAGACAAAACAAGTTCCAAATAACCCATTGCAAGTAATTAAAAGACTGAAATATGACAAATCCCTATAGGGATTTGTCATATACTGTCATAAGATGATTAATAAGCGAAGGATACGCACCTTCCAAATAAATTCCACATCATAATAACAGGACTTATCTTATTAATATCCTTTTTAACCACAATGGCTATTTTACCAATAGTCTTTCCACTTAATTTATACTCTATACTTCCTATCTCCTGCCCCTTTGTTACAGGAGCATTTATCTTGCTAGGCAGATCAACTTGTTTTTCTATCAGATTAATCTGTCCTTTTTCTACCATGGCGGAGAACTCACCTGCTGTACCAATAGGAACCCTACTAAATCTACCTTTATCTACCTTAATGTATTTAGGTATATTTTCATCCTCATCTCCCCGCTTGACTGCCCACCCCGCAAAACCATAGTCCAGAAGTCTTGATGCGCTATTGAATCTATCCTTTGTTGTCGGTGCTGCGAGAACTACAGCAATCAATTGCATTCCATCTCTTTTGGCTGCTGCCGACAAACAATATAGCGCCTTTGAGGTAGACCCCGTCTTAATACCATTCGCCCCTTTATAATATCTCACAAGCTTGTTGGTATTTGCAAGACCGAACTCGCCACCTCTTAATTCATCCATCCATATAGTAAGATATTTATCAATCCCGTTATGCTTCATTAGTTCCGCTGACATAATTGCCACATCTCTGGCACTGCTATAATGATTATCCTCATCAAGGCCATTTACATTAATGAAATTGGTGTTTTTTGCACCAAGCTCCTTTGCCCTTTTATTCATAAGTGCTACAAAATCCGTTTCACTACCGGCTATATGCTCTGCCATTGCAACAGCCGCATCGTTACCCGATGCAACAGCTATAGCCTTAAGCATATCATTAACGGACATCTGCTCTCCTGGTTCTAAATACACCTGAGAGCCACCCATAGATGCAGCATACTCACTACAAGTAACCATATCATCATATTTGATACTGCCTTTATCAAGTGCTTCCATAATAAGTAGCATAGTCATAACCTTTGTTACACTGGCAATAGGTAATTGCTCATCAGCGTTATTCTCATATAAAACCTTACCCGTACTTGCTTCTATTAATATAGAAGACTTAGCATTAATCTCCGGCTGGGCATATGTAATAACCGGAGTTAGTATCACAAGTATTACAATTAATAGTAAAGATAAAAACGCATACCCTTTATTCATGGAAAATCTCCTCCCATTTAAAGGTATGCGTTAATATGTATTGTTATTCTATTATCTGGCGTTAGCTCTTGGATGAGAATTACTATATACATCCTTGATACGCTTGTTCATAGCCTCGGCGTAAATATGTGTTGATGAAATATCGGAATGCCCCATCATTTCCTGAATAGACTTTAAATCAGCGCCATTCTCAAGAAGATGTGTAGCAAAGGAATGTCGAAGTGTATGCGGAGTGATATCCTTTTCGATGTTTGCCTTTTCTCTGTATCTCTTAATAATCTTCCAAAAGCCTTGTCTGGTAAGACGAGTCCCACTACGGTTTACAAGAAGAGCCCTTTCCTCGTCATTAGCAACAATCTGTGGACGGGCATTTTCAAGATAATTTTTAAGCGCACGAATTGCCGCATCGTACAAAGGAATAATTCTGTCCTTTTTAGTCCCGTGGCAGGTAATAAAGCCTGATTCAAGATTTACATCTTCAACATTGAGTGCAATCATCTCACTAACCCTTAC
Source organism: Eubacteriales bacterium (assembly GCA_029004515.1). Taxonomy (GTDB): domain Bacteria; phylum Bacillota; class Clostridia; order Monoglobales; family UMGS1388; genus UMGS1388. Next base: position 2,105 of record JAQVYH010000067.1, read on the forward strand.
ACCTGTTGCATAGAGAAGTTCAAGAGCAGCTCTATCACGGAAGCCCTTTGGATCAAGCCCTGTAGGCTGTCCTAAAAGTTTGTTTACTTCCTGTCCTGTGAGAATCTCAGGAAGTCTTTTCTTAACCTTTTCGGTCTTAAGGCTAGTAGTAGGGTTAAGCATTATCATACCTGACTGAACTGCATATTTATAAAGACTTCTCACAGTAGCCGCATTACGGGATATTGTTGAAGGGGCTTTACCGGATCTTTTTAGACTACGGAAATACGCTTCAATGAATCTTTCATCAGCATTGAGAAGAGAAGGCAAACGCTTCTTTTCAGCAAATTCTTTGAAATGCTCAATATCCGTTTTATATGACTGAACTGTATTGACCGAAGCCTTTTGTTCATTCTCCATATAATAAATAAAATCTTTTACTAATACTTCCATTTTGTTATGTAACCTCTATTCTGTTGTGTTATTTATGTCCTACATATTCTACAATAAAAAAAGCTTTTTGTACATAGTTTTTCGACTTTTTTATTTGTGAATATTACTAAAAATTTTTTCCTAATTTGTCTATATTAACTATTGACTTTTTGTGTCCACAATATGTTGTGTTTTTGTTAGAATAAAGAACTAATACTCTTCACAAAAACAGGGGATATATAACCGTCAATCAATGATGATATGATGAGAAGTCCGCAACACATAACAGCAGTTATGCAAAATTTTGTCATAACTCTTCTATCTCCCACAAGGTGAGGTCTACGACGCTTCTCAAGAGTGTAATACACTGAGCAACAGGCAAAATGAATAATAACAGGGACCAAGATTATCCCGCCGGGAAGAATTGATGAGAGAGCAAGAACAAATCCTCTAAATCCAAATATAACACTCAAGCTTCCTATTGTGAAACCGATACCAAACCCCTGTGCTGCTACGATAAACAACGCAACAGGAATAAAAATGCAGCTTATGGAGCATAGCCACAGTGCAACAAAAACTTTTAATCCGCATCCCACGGAGTATATAAAGGTGCTATTGCTGCTTATATTTTCAGCATATGAATTGTGGCAAAAGGTATTGACAAAATCCTCAATTTCATCCTGTCTAACGCCACTTAGAAATCCGCTCATAATCACACCCAATGCAAGTCCAACACAAAAGCAAAGTGAAATACTATAAAAAATTCTTTTGTGCGTTTGAACATAATTAAGATAATTGAGTTTTATCCTTCGAAGCAAAACAAATCCCTCCATCACATCGTATATTAAAAATATATGTGACAAAGGGATAATCAAGAACCTGTTTTTTTATTTTGTCATTTCAGCAGAGCGCTTAGAACACGCTTCCATAGCCCTATATAATCCCTCTTCAAATTTATATTCATTAAGCCTATTAACAGCCTGAATAGTTGTACCCCCCGGTGAGCAAACTCTTTTTGCCAGGGTTGCAGGTTCTTCATCAGAAGCAAGCGCCATTTCTGCCGCACCCACAAGGCTCTTGCAAACAAGTATGCGAGCAGTCTCATAATCAATACCATTATCAGTACCAAAACGAACCATAGCCTCAATCATCATATATACATAGGCAGGGCTGCTTCCGTTAAGAGAAACAATTGTATCCATCTGAGATTCATCAATAATAGCAGTATCACCCACTGCACCAAAGATATCTTGGGCTGTCTTTAGGTCATCTTCACTTACAGGAGCCTCGCTACATATTGCTGTCATACCCTTTCCAAGCATTGCAGGGGTATTTGGCATTACACGAACCACCTTAACCTCACCTAAATACTTCTTTATAAAAGAAATAGAAACACCTGCTGCAATAGATATAAAAATTGCAGTTTTATTATCTGTCATAAGAGGCAGAACTGTTTCAAACCCGTCAGGCTTAACTGCGATAATAACAACATCCGCATCTTTTGTGCCTTCCCTGATATCGGAGGTTGCATTTGCACCCATATCTGCAAAAGCCTTTTTCTTTTCTTCATTCATATCGCAAATTGTAATACTGCTTGGCTCATATCCTTTGGCAATCAGACCCATACCGATTGCACCGCCCATATTACCCGCGCCAACTATTGTTATTTTCATATGTATCAAACCCTTCAAAATAATGGGATGCTAAAAAAGTGTAGACCCATTGTATGAACAAACTTCGCCTTGTAAAACATTTACTATAGTAAATGTTGTAACTAAATGCCTGAACGCAAGCGTTTTGCAATGCAAAAAGTGCGATAGTGAAGGCTTTAGCGAGAGTGTATACACATACACCTTCGGGTACCCAAAAGCAAGTCTTGAGCCTTGCTTTTGCTAAGTTTGTCCATTCTACACATTTTTACCTATCCCTAGATAAGTAAATTAGGTGTTTAAAAGCCAAAGCTTTTAAACACCTATCATTATACTACTTTGCTAGAAATTTTTCAAGTCTGTCAAGACCACTTCTAATTTTTTCCATACTTGCTGCATATGACCATCTTACAAAATCATCTGCGCCAAATCCACTACCTGGCACAAGGGCAATAAGAGCCTTTTCAAGAAGGATATCGCAGAAATCATCAGAAGAATTAATAACCTTACCCTGAATTGTCTTACCCTTAAGGGCACTGATGTTCATCATTACATAGAACGCACCATCAGGCATAAGACAACTAACGCCCTCAATGCTGTTAATACGATTAACCATATATTCACGACGTTCTTTAAATGCAAGACGCATCTGCTCAACGCTATCCTGTGGCCCTTCTAAAGCCTCAATAGCAGCATACTGGGAAATTGAGCTTGGGTTAGAAGCTGCGTGGCTCTGAATATTAGACATAACATTGGCAATCTCAGGAGTCGCTGCGGCATACCCAATACGCCAGCCAGTCATAGCATAGCTCTTTGATACACCATTAATTACTATAGTTCTCTTTTTGATCTCCTCACCAAAGGAAGCGATACTTACATGACCTTCTCCCTCTGAGTATATAAGATGCTCATAGATTTCATCAGATACAACGAATAAATCGTTTTCAACTGCGAAATCAGCAATCTCCATAAGCTCTTTTGCAGAATAAATCATGCCTGTTGGATTACTTGGGCTGTTTATTACTATAGCCTTTGTTCGATCTGAAAGTACAGACTTAAGCTGTGCAACAGTAACTTTAAAGCCATCCTCTTCAGTTGCCTGAACTTCAACAGGGACTCCATCAGCAAGCTTAACCATTTCCGGATAACTTACCCAGTATGGAGCAGGGATAATAACCTCATCACCAGGATTAAGGATTGCATCAAATGTATTTACAAGTGAGTGCTTTGCCCCATTTGAAATAACAATCTGTGATGGACCATAATCAAGGCCATTCTCTCTTTTGAACTTTTCACAAACTGCCTTTTTGAGTGCTAGAATACCTGAAGCAGGAGTATATTTTGTATATCCTTTTTCTATAGCTTCAATAGCAGCTTTCTTTATATTATTAGGAGTGTCAAAATCAGGCTCCCCTGTGCCAAAGCCAACTACATCTATACCTTCAGCAAGCATTGCTTTGTATTTTGCATCAATTGCGAGTGTTGGGGAAGCTGAAATCCCCATGTTTTTTTCTGATAAAATCATTATATTGCATTCCCTTCGTTAATATCGATTATTAGTATTATATACTAGAACATCGAAAAATGCAAGTCATTTATCAAAAAAATTCATATTCCTTTTATTACCCTTAGTAGGTTACTAGATGTGAGCTTGCTCAAAATCCCTTGATTTATGCCTTTTTGCAGTAAATATTCAGTGATTTTATACATATCTTGAATTCCTGCAATTCCGCACGGAAGAGAATCAATTCCGTCAAAATCAGCGCCAAAGCCTAAGACATCTGCCCCACCAAGGGATAAGCAATGGTCAACATGAGCATAGATGCTATCCAAATCTGCTTTTTCATCACTTAAAAATGGGGGATTCAGATTAAGTCCCATAAATCCACCGATTTTTATAAGGTGCTGAATCTGTTCATCTGTTAAATTTCGCGGATGATTGCAGATAGTTCTTGAATTAGAGTGCGACACAACAAAAGGGCCTTCGCAAACCTCCGCCACATCCCAGAATCCCCTATCTGACAAGTGAGAAACATCAACTATCATTCCAAGCGAGTTCATCTCCTTAACGACTTTTTTCCCAAAAGGTGTAAGTCCGCCATCGCCTGACATACTGCCCTCACCCAAAGCGTTTCTGCCATTCCATGTAAGGGTCATAAGGCGCACCCCCATATTATATAGCCTATGTAGATTATCTATATCACCATCTATGGCTTCACCACCCTCTATGGTGATAACCACTTTTAGCTTGCCGTCTTCTTTTTCGAGAGACTCCTTATCCTCTACAAGTGATACAACCCTATGATGCTTTTCGCATTCCTTTTTAATAAAATCAATTACCTTAGTAGCACGACTAAATCCCTCCAGGGCATAGGTTGGACTAATCCACACAGCAAAAAACTGCACCCCCACTCCTTGGTCAATAAGACGTCTGAAGTCGGTGTGCAGTACATTGTCATATAAAGACATACCCTTATCATAGCATTCTGTTGCAGTATCGCAGTGCATATCACAAAGTTTGAACATATATATCAACCCTTCATTATTATAAATGAAATGCATCCTTAATGTGATTTATTCTTTTGATTAAAGATCTCTTGCCATTGGTCTTTCCATAAACCTCAATAACATCGAATCGGTAATCCATATCAGGCACTTTAGAAATGTAACATCTTGCGGCACTTATGATTCTTTTTTGTTTAGTATATGCAACAGACTCTGATGGTAGTCCGTATTCATCACTTGTTCTGGTTTTCACCTCAACAAAAGCAACAATTTTTCCCCTTTTTGCGATTATATCAACCTCACCGTGTCCCCTGCGGTAATTGGTTTCGAGGATTTTATATCCGAACACCCTAAGGTAAAGAGCCGCAACCCTTTCACCCTTGTCACCAAGATTTTTATTATACCTTGTCATATCAATCAAGCTTTAAATTAAAGGTCATTCGGTGATAGGGACAGGGACCGTGTTCTTTAAGCGCCTCATAGTGCAGCTTAGTAGGATACCCCTTATGCTTCTTAAAACCATACATAGGGTATTCCTTGTCAAGCTTGTCCATGAATCTATCCCTTGTAACCTTTGCAAGGATAGATGCAGCGGCTATAGAAAGGCTCTTTGAATCACCTTTTATTACGCAGCTGTGGGGAGTGTCAATATAATTAATTGCATTTCCATCAATAATTACATAGTCGGCCTTAACCTGTAAGTTTGCAACAGCCCTGCTCATTGCCCTGAATGTTGCATTACGGATATTATATTCATCAATTTCCTTATGGTCAGCAAACTCAATTGCATAGGCAAGGGCATTTTCAATTATGTAATCATAAAGGGTTTCACGTTTCTTTTCAGTAAGCTTTTTAGAATCGTTAACACCCTCCGCCTGAAAGTCATCAGGCAATATAACCGCAGCCGCGCAGACAGGACCAGCCAGAGGGCCTCTGCCCGCCTCGTCAACACCTGCAACCAGATTATAGCCTTCTGCTTTAAGAGTATATTCAATTAATAAGTCAGCCAATGTCATCAGGCCTTTCAAAGGAAACTTTGCCAAGCTTCATTCCTCGAAGCTCATCGAGAAGTATATTTGATGCACGGAAGTAATCAAATTCTCCCCCTGAAATTATGCAACCACGATTTTTTGCAATAACTTCGAGAATTTCATAGTCCTGCATATCAACTGTGTCTTCTATATCGAACTTATATCTGTCAGCAAATTCCTCCGGATAATGCTTTCTTAAGAATCCGCATACCTTAACTGCCAATTCCTCAACATCCATAATCTCATCCTTGATTGCACCTGTGAATGCAAGGTTGAGTGCAGTTTCTTCGTCATCAAATTTAGGCCAAAGTACACCCGGAGTGTCCATAAGCTCATAGCCACCAGGTACTCTAATCCACTGAATATGCTTTGTTACGCCTGGGCGATCGCCTGTTACAGCACCTGCACGACCTGCAATTTTATTAACAAAGGCAGACTTTCCAACATTGGGAATACCAACAACCATCATCTTGATACTTCTTCCTGTCATGCCTCTTGCTTCGTCACGCTGTCTTTTCTCCTGCATAACCTGGCTAACCTCGTCCTTTAGCTTTTGAATTCCGTTACCTGAGATACTGCAAATTGGAACAGCCTTGATCCCCTTGCTCGCATACCACTCAACCCACTTTTTTGTAACCTCTTCGTCAGCCATGTCTGACTTATTAAGTGCGATTACTCTAGGCTTGTTTCCACAGATTTCTTCCATGTCCGGATTGCGTGAACTGAGTGGAAGTCTTGCGTCAAGAAGCTCAACCACCACATCAATCAGAGAAAGCTTTTCTTTGATAAGGCGCTTGGTTTTCGCCATATGTCCGGGATACCACTGTATATTCATAGTTAACCACCACCATTTATTTATTATAGTCAAACAGCGCATCAACGAAAATTGACACGCTGCACATAATTCAATCATATATTCCGCCAAGTTTATGCGGCCTACACTTTTTTAACATTCCTCATCAAATTCCGCCAAATTTAGTAAATGGCCACCATCTGAAGAGCACCTTGCCACGGATGGCATTAATCTTGACCTGACCAACGTCACTTTGACGACTGTCATGGCTGTTAGGACGATTATCACCCATCACAAATACACAGTCCTCGTCAATTGTTATTGGATAATCCATATCACCGTAGTTTGTATAATAGCTTCTTACATAACTCTCTTCAAGAAGCTCATCATCAACGTAAACCCTCTGCTCACCTGTTTCATAGTCATAAATAACCTCGACAGTCTGACCTTCGGTTGCAATAACTCTCTTGATATAAGGCTTGTTGTCATTAACTGGATAGAAAACAACTATATCACCATTATCGGGCTGTGAGAGATATTTAGAAACAAGAAAAAGTCTGTCCCCATCGTGGAGTGTATCTGTCATAGAATCGCCACTCACCTGAACAAGGGTGAAAACAAAATGGTTCAAGAACAGGCCTATTATGATTGCAAGTCCTATTGAAACTATCCATTCAATGATTTCCCTCACCCAATTAACACCTTTTTCCGTTTTTTCTTCTATTATATTAACTTCATACGTCTGTGAAGTATTATTTTCAGTTTCAACTGGTTCATTTGCATTTTTATCTTCATTCATAGCTATTTCATCCTCTCATAAATACTATGCTGAGAAAAGCAAATAAGGGCGACACAATAGAGCCGCCCTTCTTGATTATCAAAATTATGATAACTTTTCTTTAACTTTTGCTGCCTTACCAACTCTATCACGAAGGTAATAAAGCTTTGCTCTTCTTACTTTACCGTGACGAACGATTTCGATTCTATCAAGATTTGGTGAGCTGTAAAGGAATGTTCTTTCAACACCTACACCGTATGATACACGACGAACCTTAAATGTCTTGCTGATTCCGCCGCCGTTCATAGCGATAACAATGCCTTCAAACATCTGAACTCTTTCTCTGTTACCTTCTCTAACCTTAACGTATACCTTAACAGTATCACCGGCAAGGAGTTCAGGAAGATCAGTTCTGATCTGGTCAGCAGTAAGCTGTGCGATAATATCCATCTGAATATATCTCCCTTCTATATAAGTATAAAATATTAAACGAAATTCGTGCAACAATTATAATATCACAAATTTCCTTGAATTACAAGTATTTTTTTGAAAAAATTTCAATTTATTTTTCGTATTCAAATTCAACCTCGTCCATAGATACGATATCGCCTTCATTTATGCCCGCCTTTTCAAGGGCATCAATGATTCCTCTTGAACGAAGCGTTCTCTGGAAATATGATAAAGAATCTACATCTTCAAAATTAGTTGAATTTACAATGTTATAAATAAAATCGCCTGTAACATAGTAGATGCCATCAACAACCTCAACCTCAAAGAGTGGTCCTTTGGCGATCTCAACTTCTGGGATTTCCTCAACAACTATTTCAGGAATAGGGATAGTCTGAACAAGAGTATATACTCTGTTAATCAGCTTGTCCACACCCTTTCTTGTAGCTGCAGAAATAGGGAAAACCTCATAGCCTCTCTTAGTCATCTCAGCTTCGAACTCTTCATACGCACCCTCGGGGGCGATATCGATTTTGTTAGCTGCAATGATCTGAAGTTTGTTTGAAAGCTCCTGACTGTAATTGTGAAGCTCGCCATTAAGGATATCAAAATCCTCAATAGGGTTTCTGCCCTCACAGCCTGAAACATCCACTACATGAATAAGCGCTCTGGTTCTTTCAACATGTCTTAAAAAGTCATGTCCAAGACCAACACCTGAGCTGGCTCCCTCGATAATACCGGGGATATCCGCCATAACCATACTGCCATCATCAACATGAATAACACCAAGGTTAGGCACAAGAGTTGTGAAGTGATAATTTGCAATCTGTGGCTTTGCTGTACTAACTACTGAAAGTAGTGTTGACTTGCCCACATTCGGGAAACCTAATAGCCCTACATCGGCAATCATCTTAAGCTCAAGAGTTATTTCTCTTTCAACGCCTTTTCTGCCAGCCTTTGCAAAGGCCGGAGCTTGTCTTGTAGGAGTGGAGAAACGAGCGTTACCCCATCCGCCGTTACCGCCCTTTGCAACACAGAACTCGCTGTCTGCATCAGAAAGGTCAGCAATGATTCGGCCTGAAGTCTTATCTTTAATAATTGTACCCTGTGGGACAAAAATGGTAAGATTTTCTCCGTCTTTACCCTTTTGCTTAGAACCTCTTCCGTCCTCGCCTCTTTGGGCTGCGAACTTCTTCTTATATCTCAGGTCCATCAGTGTACTCATATTTGTATTGACTTTTAAAAACACGCTGCCGCCTCTGCCGCCATCTCCGCCATCGGGACCGCCGGCAGGAACATACTTCTCTCTGTGGAAAGCAACGCAGCCGTTTCCTCCGTCACCTGACTTTACTGTAAATGTAACTGTATCTACAAACATAGTGCACCTCATACAAAAGGCGGGCAAAGAGCCCGCCCGATTAATGACATATTATTCCGCAACAGCGTAAACACTGACTTGCTTTCTTGTCTTGTCTTTTCTTTCATACTTAACTTTACCGTCAATCAGTGCAAATAAGGTGTCATCTCCACCCTTTGCAACATTTGTTCCTGGGTGAATCTTTGTTCCTCTTTGTCTTACAAGTATATTACCTGCTAATACAAATTGTCCGTCGGCTCTCTTGGCACCAAGTCGTTTGGATTCACTATCTCTACCATTCTTGGTACTGCCGACACCTTTCTTATGAGCCATGTATAAACACCTGCCTTTTTATTTACTATTCAAATATGGATTAATTAGCCGTTGATCTTACCGATAACAACTTTTGTTAACGCCTGTCTGTGACCCTGACGTTTTCTGTAGCCCTTCTTTGGCTTATACTTGAAGATTCTGATCTTCTTGCCCTTGAAGTTTTCAATAACTGTAGCTTCAACACTAGCACCATTTACAACTGGCTCGCCAATTGTAAGTGCGTCGCCGTTTGAAACAGCAACTACCTGATCAAAAACTACCTTTTCGCCGAGTTCAAGACCAAGCTTTTCAACGCTGATGATGTCGCCTTCGGAAACCTTATACTGCTTTCCGCCTGTCATGATAATTGCATACATTGTAAGTTTCTCCCTTCTTAAAAGACTCGCCGCCTGAGGCATTGCACGCAGCAATTTAAAGCCCTTTGCGAGCGGTACCATAATAATTTACCATAAATCAACCTATAAGTCAATAGTATTTTTCAATTTATAGCTTTTTTCTTGCTTTTTAGAAAGAACTCCTAATAAATCCTTTGCTTATCAGACAGTTTTAATACAAAACGCCTTTTAAAGCCATTATCAGCTGACTTAAAACTGTGCCATTACCAGCTCCACTGCTGTCCAGCCATCGATTCTGCCCATCTTGATATCTGCATCATATCTTGCACAATCTGTCATAGCCCTGCGCAACTGCGCCATATCACGATTGCCATAGGTTGAGGCAATCTTTTTAGCAAGGAATTTTCTATTAGCAGGGAAGAAGCTATCAATTGGCTCCTTGTCTGCCTTGAGATATTTCACCATCACAATACTGTTAAGCTGATAGAATATACCTGAAAGCACGACTATTGGCTCGGCAGATTGCTTAAGCTCACGAAGCATTTCATAGGCTTCAACCTTTTTGCCCGATATAAGCTTATCTGCAAGTTCATATGCCTTATACTCGTTATCTGGTGGAAGCATATCGTCAATATCCTGTTTGGTAACAACGCTTCTATCACCCACATAGGCAATCATCTTGCCAAGCTCTAAATCCAACTTATAAAGAGATGCATCGCACAGGTCGATAAGATACATTGCATCATTAGGACTTATGCTCTTGCCCGCTTCCTTAAGCTTAATGTTTATCCACGTGCGAAGGTCAGCAGGTGCTCTTTTTGAGAAGTCAACAACATCACATTTATCCTCAAACATCTTGGTAAGTTTCTTGCTCACCTTAGATGCCATCTGCTCGGTAAAAATGACGATTGCATAGTCAGGAATCATACTCATAAACTCTTCCGTGCGTTTGTCATATGCGCTTAAAAGTCCGCTCTCCCTCACAAAAACCACTTTAATATCCGAAAGCATAGGGTACGGAGTAATAAGCTCTACCAAATCTTCAAGCTGGACATCACCCTCCACCTCGGACAGGTTAAAATCTCTCATATCCTTATCAACAAGGTCTTTGAATTTTTTAATATAGCTTTGTATAAGGTATTCCTCATCGCCACAAAAGAAATAAACATTTTTTAAATTGTTATTTTGCAAGTCTTTCTTCAGTTGTTCTACTGTCATAATTATCAGTCCTCTTTATGGGGATAAATGCAAATAACGCAAAAATCCCCACAGTTACAATATAAGTGATAAGCGTACCGGGTTTGTGAACCTCAACAGATGAAAACGCAAGCCCCTCAAGCCATCGTGCCACATAAACATATATATCAATCAGCGGATAGATCATATAGGAGAAGAAATCTCCCAATGGAAAAAAGATCGTAGTAAGAACCGCCGATATATATCCCAAAGGTAATAAAAGCTCCGA
>JAQVYH010000068.1 GCA_029004515.1 Eubacteriales bacterium
ATAATCTTTTATATGTCTGTAACTTCTAGGCATAAAAATTCTTCCTATGGTAGTTTGTTTTATTCTACCATAGGAGGCTCTTTTTTTCTATTGTCCGTTTTTACTGGACTTGTTCATCCCAGATCCAACGCTTTTTGTTTAATCGTTTTGTTTTTTGTGTTTTGGCTTCTTGCCTTGTATAGCTCCGCTGGAATATTTAACGGGCCTGCCATAAGCATCGACATCAGTCTTTCCACGGATTTTGTTAATTAATTTTAGTACCCATTCAGCCACAATGGTAATAAAACAACCTATGTAGGAGATGAAGTAATACAGAACAGCCCATAAAGTGATTGTTGGGTCTCTGAAAAACAGCAAATCGATTATTAGAAATAGTATCAAGACTGCACCAGTTATGATAAGTGTTTTCTTGCAGAATATTCTAGCTATTGCGCTAATTGCAACTATCGCAATTGGAAGGATAGTTACTAATGTGAACAAAAACCAATACTGGACTAACTCTGATTGAGTGTTCCAAAAATCCATTCCGCTGAATATACTAGGCATAATTATGCTCTGCCTCCCTGTTCATCAATTCTATCTCTACTCATAAGCGAATTAACAGCTTCCATAGCTGGTTTATTTTCAAATAATACAGAATAAGCTTCATTTACGATTGGCATTTCCACATTCATTTTCTTTGAGAGACCATATGCTGCCAATGTGGTTTTTACGCCCTCTACAACCATTTTAACCTCTGCTTGAGCTTCATCAAGAGATTTACCCTGTCCAAGTAGAATACCGGCTCTGCGATTTCTGCTGTGCATACTCGTACAAGTAACAATCAAGTCACCAATACCCGAAAGACCTGCAAAGGTCTCTGACTTACCGCCAAGTGCAACGCCAAGTCGTGTTATTTCAGCAATGCCTCTTGTCATAAGAGCAGCTTTGGTATTATCGCCATAACCAAGACCGTCAGAAATACCAGCACATAAGGCAATAACATTCTTCAATGCACCGCCGACTTCTACGCCAATAACATCAGATGTTGTGTATATTCTGAATTTTTCGTTCATAAATGCTTCCTGCAAGTTTCTTGCGATTTCAATGTCCTCACAAGCAATTACATTTGTTGTTGGAAGCCCTATCGCAACTTCTTCAGCATGGCTAGGTCCTGACATAACAGAAACAATATTATCAGGTATTAACTCTTTAACTATTTGTGAAAGGCGGAGGAAGGTTCCTTCTTCGATTCCTTTAGAGATAATCGTAATGATCTGGTCTTTCTTGATTATTTTAGAAAGAGTAGTTGCTGTTTGTCTAATTGTGTGTGATGGAGTTGCAAGTATAATAACTTCTACGCCTTCAATACATTCCTGCATACTAGATGAATAAAGAATGTCTTCAGGCATTGTTATATTTTCAAGAAAAAGATGTTTGTGAGTAGTTCTGAGCTTTTCAGCTTCTTCTTCAAAGTATGACCATAATGAAACTTCATTTCCATTTTCATTAAGAAGTTTTGCAACTGAGCTACCCCATGTGCCTGAACCTAAAACGCAAATTTTCATTTTTTATAACCTCCAAACTTGTTTTCTTGACCTTTAATCAATCTTACAATATTACTTCTGTGAGTAAAGAACAGCAAAGCTAAAATAATAAACGAATAAATAATGTTCTCTTTACTTTCCTTGTTAAATAAGTATACCAATAATGGGTATGTAGCAGTACAAGTAAGCGATGCAATTGATACTATTCTTGTAAAGTATACCAATGGTAAAAACAGTCCAATGAGTATTAATGAAATAATCCAACCATGAGGAAGTGCACCAATCGAAAATAGTGCAGTAGCGATGCCTTTTCCACCTCTAAAGCCAAAGTAAATAGGATATACGTGTCCAAGAACTACAAAAAATGAAGCGCAACACATCCATATAATACTATCAGTAAACAACCTAACTAATAAAACGGCAAGAACACCCTTTAATCCATCAACGATAAGTACAAAAGCGGCACTTTTTTTGCCGTTGTTCCGGAGCATGTTAGTCATCCCTGCATTGCCACTGCCTTTAGTCCTTATATCTTCTTTGCCTGTTAATTTACTGAAGATTATAGAGGCATTAAGACTGCCTATCAAATATGCAACGATAACGCTCAAAATAAATTCGGTTATCATTTGTTTTTATCCTCTCTTTCTCTGATTATGAACTTGAGTGGAGTTCCTTCAAAACCAAAGGTCATTCTAATCTGATTTTCAATGTATCTTAAATAAGAGAAGTGGAACAGCTCCTGGTCATTAACAAAAAGTATGAATGTAGGAGGCTTAACTGAAGCCTGTGTTCCGTAATATATCTTAAGTCTTTTGCCCTTATCTGAGGGTGGCTGTGTTTTGGCTGTTGCTTCATTAATGCAATCGTTAAGTGCTCCTGTTGTTACTCTCATACTGTTCTGGTTTGATACATATTCAAACATTTCAAAAAGTCTATTAACTCTCTGACCGGTCTTTGCTGAAATAAACATAATTGGAGCATATGTCATAAAGCCTAGGATGTTATTAATTTTGTCACGGAATTCCTTTTGAGACTTATCTGTTTTTTCGATAGCATCCCATTTATTAACGGCTATAATTGATGCCTTGCCATTATCATGGGCATAGCCTGCGATTTTTGTGTCCTGTTCAGTTATTCCCTCGGTGGCATCAATCATTATAAGTGCAACATCTGCTCTTTCAACAGAATTTAATGAACGGATAACACTATAACGTTCAATACTTTCATCAATTTTACCACGCTTACGCATACCGGCTGTATCAATAAGTGTGTATTTCTTTCCATCCTGTTCGTATGAAGTGTCTATAGAATCACGAGTAGTACCGGCTATTGGGCTAACTATAACTCTGTCTTGACCAAGAATCTTATTGATTAATGATGACTTACCAACATTTGGCTTACCAACAATAGCGATCTTTAATGAGTCATCCTCTTCGTCACTTATATCACTTGGAAAATTCTCTACGATAAGGTCAAGCAGGTCACCAGTTCCCATACCATGAATAGCTGATACTGCAATTGGATCACCTATACCAAGGTTATAAAATTCATACAATTGCACCGGTGGCTGACCTGGTGCATCGCATTTGTTACAAGCAAGAAGAACTGGCTTGCCACTCTTTTGAAGCATAGCAGCAACTGCAGCATCTGTAGCAGTAACGCCATCATGTACATTTACAACAAATACTATGACATGAGCAGTATTGATTGCAATTTCTGCCTGTGCACGCATCTGGAAAAGGATATTATCCTTTGATTCAGGTTCAATACCACCTGTATCTACCATGGTAAACTCCTTGCCACACCATTGAGCATCGGCATAGATTCTATCTCTAGTGACACCTGGGGTATCTTCAACGATTGCGATTCGTCTTCCTGCTATTTTATTGAAAAGTGTAGATTTTCCTACATTGGGTCTTCCGACTATTGCAACAATAGGCTTTGCCATATTATCATATCCTTTACAGTATTAATTTATTAAGTAGGTCTTTGCCTGTACCATCTGTTGTTATAATTCTGATGCTGAGTTCTTTTTCGATATCTTCCACAGAAACATCATCTAAAAATACATTATCTCTTAGCATAACAGATGGAACTATTAAATATTCACCAAGGTCCTTATCCTTTAGCTGACCTATGATATCAGCGCCTGTCACCAAACCAGTTACAGTAATATCATGTCCAAAGAAATCGTTAACAACTGGATAAACTGTTATGTTGTGAGAAACTGATTTTGCAAGAGACTTCATAAGGTCTCCTGCTAGCGTTCCAGTAACAAGAGATTTATTTGTGATATTCTGCGGAATAGTGGTAGAGGAGAGGGCTTCGCTAAATTCACTCATAAGAACTCTAACAAGTCCAACACCATTTTCTATCTGAAGATAGTCCTCATACTCATTGTCATCAGGAATAGAAGCTCCCGCCATAATGTAGAACTCATCAGATGCATATACTATTCTAGTACCAAATTCCGAGTAGAAAGATTCTTGATGTTTGCTGATTTGTTCTATTAACTTCTTTGATGTTATTCTATCAAAAAGTGTAAGCTTTGGCAAGTCTTTTCTATACTTTGTAGTTCCTACTGGAACAACAGATATGCTTTTTATGGCAGGGTGCAGAGATGAGAGGTCTAAAAGGGTTCTGTCCAGCTCTGCTCCATCGTTAATTCCTGGGCAAAGCACAATTTGTGCATTGAGAGAAATTCCTGCATCAGCAAGAGCATTTAATCTGTCCATGATATTACCTGCAAATCTATTGTTAAGCATATGACACCTAAGCTCTGGATTTGTTGTATGTACAGAAACGTTTATTCTTGGAAGATGAAGACTGATTATTCTGTTTATTTCTTCTTCAGTGACATTTGTGAGTGTTACATAATTGCCCAAAAATGCAGACAAGCGATAATCGTCATCCTTTACATACATTGTTTCTCTCATACCGTGGGGTAGCTGGTCAATAAAGCAAAAGATACATTTATTTGTGCAGTCTTTTGCACAGTCAATCATCGGGTTCTCGAATTCAATACCCAACTCTTCATATTCTTCATTAATAACTGTTACCTCGTATATTTCTCCATTAGCTTTTTCAAACTCTATATCAAATTCTATATCAGAGGTGTAAAACTTATATTCAAGAATATCCTTAATTTCAACACCGTCAATAGAAAGAAGAGTATCACCAGGCTCCATACCTATTTCGTCAGCAATACTGCCTTTGACAACTTTACTGATTTTTCCTGACATATTTTACGCCTCCTTATAGTTTAGAAAGAAAAAAAGTGACCGTAAAGGTCACTCTTTTTATGCATCTTTGTTGATTACCTTTTCGCCTTTGTATGTTCCACATTCTGAGCATACTCTGTGTGGCAACTTGAAAGCTCCGCACTGAGGACACTTTACCATGCCTGGAATCGCAAGCTTCCAAGAAGCTCTTCTTGAATCTCTCTTTGATTTTGATACCTTTCTCTTTGGTACTGCCATTGTTAATCCTCCTTCTTATCGAGTAGCTGTTTTAAAACTGCCAACCTTGGGTCAATATTATCATTGTCACACTGACAAGAAGAGTTATTGAGGTTGATCCCGCATGTAGGACACAGACCTTTACAATCATCGTCGCAAAGCACACGGAAAGGAAGTCTTAAAGAAAGCTCCTCATATACATATTCATCTAAATTAAATTCATCACTTTCTAGTGATATATATTCATCGGATTCCTCGAAAACAATTCTGTCTTCAAATTCATAGGAAACCTCAAATGAAACTTGTTCAAGACATCTGGCACATTCTGTATGGAAAACAGTAGACACCATCAAATTAAGTTCAATTCTTCCGGCATTATTGGTTAAATTACCATTAACTGAAATTTCGTCTGTTTTTCCAAAATCAGCCTGAAAGGATTCAATAACTGTATTAACATTGATTGTATCGCCTGCTGATGATTTAAGTAAGCTTAAATTAATATTCAAAATGCCACCTCGTAATATTATACTATCAAAAGACTGTATTGTCAATATTTATTTTTGTATATTATATTAATGTTTTGTTTCAAAAGAACTACATAAGAGCCTGTGTTTCCTGTGCGATTTTGAGTTCTTCGTTGGTAGGAATAACCATAACAAGAGTGTTAGAAGCGTCCGTGCTTATTATTGCTTCTTCGCCTCTGATATTATTCTTAACATCATCAATCTCTATATTCATAAACTGGAATCCATCAATGATAGCTTTTCTCATGATTTTATCATTTTCACCAATGCCTGCTGTGAATACAATTGCATCTACACCACCCATAATGGCGATATATGAACCGATGTATTTCTTAGCACGATAGATGAACATATCAAGTGCAAGCCTTGCTCTTTCGTTGCCTTCTTCTGCAGCATTTGTAAGGTCTCTGAAGTCGCTGCTGATATCTGAAATACCAAGAACGCCTGACTTCTTATTAAGAATGTCGAGTACTTCATCAACGGTTCTATTTTCTTTGTTTGCAATGAACTGTACAACAGCGGGATCAATATCACCACTTCTTGTACCCATTACAAGTCCTTCAAGAGGAGTAAGACCCATACTTGTATCTACACACTTGCCACCGATTGAAGCAGAGATGCTTGAACCGTTACCAAGGTGACAAACGATAACTTTTGCATTGTCCTTATCAAGGTTTGCTACTTGGATTGTTCTGTTTGATACATACATATGACTGATTCCGTGGAAACCATATCTTCTGATAAAATACTTTTCGTAGTATTCGTATGGAATAGCATATGTGTATGCTTTCTTATCCATAGACTGACCAAAAGCAGTGTCAAATACTGCAACCTGTTTAATACCTGGAATTACCTTTTCGCAAGCTTCGATACCAATAAGGTTTGCTGGGTTGTGGAGAGGTCCAAGGTCAAAACAATCTCTGATAACTCTCTTAACGTCTTCTGTAATAATTGTAGAAGCGCTGTAGTGCATACCAGCATGGAGAACTCTGTGTCCAACTGCATCGATTTCGTTCATTGATGAGATACAGCCATATTCAGCAGAAGTAAGCGCTTTAATAACATCTGCTATAGCTTCGCTGTGATCTTCCATATCACGAACAAGCTCAAAGGTTGGCTTTCCCTCACAATTCTGAGTGATCTTTGTGTTTTCAAGACCGATTCTTTCAACAATACCTTTCGCAAGAACTTCTGATTTATCCATTTCGATAAGTTGATATTTAAGAGATGAACTACCAGCATTTATAACAAGAATATTCATGTTTAATTACCCTTTCTATTAGTTGTTCTGTGCCTGTACACAAGTGATAGCTACAACGCCTGCAATATCTTCAGCACTGCACCCTCTTGATAAGTCATTAACAGGTTTTGCAATACCCTGTGTGATAGGACCATAAGCTTCTGCTTTAGCGAGTCTCTGTGCAATCTTGTATCCAATATTACCTGCGTTAAGGTCGGGGAATACAAGTACATTTGCTTCGCCACCAAGACAGCTGCCTGGTGCCTTTGCCTTATTTACCGATGGAATGATAGCAGCGTCAAGCTGGAGTTCACCATCAATAATAAGTTCGGGATTTTTCTCTTTGGCAAGCTTTGTAGCTTCCTGCATTTTTTCAACAAGAGGATCCTTTGCACTACAATATGTTGAGAATGAAAGCATTGCAACTTTTGGCTGCGCATTTACAAGAGACTTGAAAGACTTTGCGGATGCAAGAGCGATTTCTGAAACTTCTGCAGCGTTCGGATTGATATTAAGACCACAATCAGCAAATACAAATGTACCGTTCTCGCCATATTCACAGTCAGGCACTACCATTACAAAGAATGATGATACAAGTTTGCTGTCAGGAGCAGTCTTGAGAATCTGAAGTGATGGACGAAGTACGTTGGATGTTGAATTGCAAGCACCTGCAACCATGCCATCAGCTTCTTGATTTTTAACCATCATAACACCATAATAAAGTGGGTTTGAGATAAGATCGAGAGCCTGCTGTTGTGTCATGCCTTTAGCTTTGCGCATTTCGTAAAGCTTATCCGCATAATCCAGTCTGTTTTTAGCCGTAAGTGGGTTGATGATTTTAGCACCTGAAATATCCTTGCCTTCCGAAAGCTTGCTTATTTCAGCTTCATCACCAAGGATGATAAGGTTAGCATACCCATTCTTAAGAATAATGTCCGCCGCGTGGATAGTTCTGATATCATTTCCTTCTGGAAGCACAATAGTCTGGATGTCAGCCTTCGCTCGTGTAACTATTGCGTCTAAAAAGTTGCTCATATATTTATCCTCCTTAAATTAATTAAATAAATAAATACAACTAAATTATTATACGCCAAAGTTCTCCTTATGTCAACATTTTTCGGTTGTCACTTTGATACAAATAATTCCAATAATAACTAGAATTTACTTGCACATTTATTTATATTGAAGTATAATACAATGTAGTTTAGAATTTAGTAATACTACGCAGTTCATTTACATTGCTGTTTGTATTAATAACTAGAATTGAGGATGATATATGCTTTTTAGCAGTACCACATTTATTTTTTACTTTCTCCCTTTGGTTCTTATTTTATATTATACTGTATTTCTGAAGTTACCTAAGGTTAGAAACGTTCTATTGCTGTTATTCAGCCTGTTGTTTTACGCATGGGGCGAACCAAAATTTGTCCTAGTGATGATTTGTTCTATTGTTGCAAATTATATTTTCGCACTTATTATAGCTAGAAATCAATCGAAAATCTGGCTGGTAGTGATGCTTATATATAATTTTGCATTATTGTTTGTATTTAAGTATCTGACATACACAATGACATTACTAGGTTTAGATATTATTAACATCACATTACCAATTGGGATTTCTTTTTTTACATTTCAAGCGGTATCCTATGTTATAGATGTCTACAGAAAAGATACACCAGTGCAAAAGAATCTCATGGATTTAGGATTATATATTTCATTCTTCCCTCAATTAATAGCTGGTCCAATTGTGAGATACACTGATTTTGTATCTCAAATAAACAATAGAAGGTCTACCCGTGAAAAATTCTCTGACGGTATTATAAGATTTTGCATTGGTCTTGGCAAAAAGGTAATTATAGCTAATAATATGGCATTAATAGCAGATAAGGCATTTGGCGCTGATGCAACTATTACTGTTGCGTTTGCATGGATAGGTGCGATTGCATATATGTTTCAGATATATTTTGACTTTTCCGGTTATTCTGATATGGCGATCGGTCTTGCAAAAATGTTTGGATTTGATTTGCTTGAGAATTTCAACTATCCATATGTTTCAAGCTCTATTACGGAATTTTGGAGAAGATGGCACATCTCCCTTAGCACCTGGTTTAGGGATTATGTTTACATCCCGTTAGGTGGTAGTAGAGTATCAAGTAAAAATAGATTCTATTTTAATTTATTCATCGTGTGGCTCCTAACAGGAATATGGCATGGGGCAAACCTAACATTTTTAGTGTGGGGATTATACTATTTCGTGTTGCTTGCAATAGAAAAGGTAATAGATAAACAATTTGTTAAAATTAATGTCGCCCTCAGACACTTATCAACATTATTATTGGTTTTAGTCGGGTGGGTTATTTTCAGAGCTGATAGCTTAACTGCTGCTACTGAATATCTTAAAATAATGTTTGGCGGAGCAGCCTTTGCTAATAAGAACGTTATCTTCTATCTTAATGAGTACAAATTCTTTTTTGTGGTTGGTTTCTTAGCTTCGACGCCAATATTCAAGGACAAGAAGTGGTTTAATACCATATCATACTTTATTGCGCCGATAATCTTAATTGTTAGTATTTCCTACATAATTAAAGGGGCATACAATCCGTTTATTTATTTCAATTTCTAAGGAGATGAATCTGTGAAGCACACACTTAACATAATAGTATTTTCAACAATAATAGCGCTTTTGTTCATTATAAATATGTTCATATCAGTTGCGACAGGTTTATTCTCCTATAAAAACGGGCTTAGATATACTAATGATGCTGTAGAGGCGCGAAATTATGCTATAGGCAGTGTATATAGTACTATTAGCGAGCCTAACATTCTTAAATATCAGTTTTTAGAAGTAAACAGTGCTTTTCAGCTATATATAGGAAAAAATACAGTGGAGGATCCACAACCTAATTATACAGTTGTCAGACTTAAAAATAACTATCTCACCTTTGTATATCCTGAATATAATATAGATTTTTATGCTGATGATTTAATCTCGTTCAATGATGAATTGGAAAACAAAGAAATCCCTATGCTATACATTCAAGTACCAATTAAAAACGATAAGTTCGACAATATATTGCCATATGGCATAGAGGATTATTCTAATTATAATGCGGACAAGCTTTTAAGCCAACTTAAGGCAGGAGAGGTTAAAACCATCGACTTAAGAGATGTGTTGCACAAAAATAATTCAAATATTAGTAATGAGTATTTTAGAACAGATCATCATTGGCTACCTGAGACTGCCTTTAAAAGCTATTCATACATCTGTGAATTGCTTAACAATGATTATGGATTCAATATTAATAAGGAATATTATCAGACAGAAAGCTTTAGATTCTCAACGGTAGAAGACTATGTTCTAGGGCATATAGGTAATAGGGTAGGGTGCTATTATAGCGGCGGAACGGAGGATATAAGTATTATTTCCCCCCACTTTCCTACGTATTACAGCTTCAGCCGCCTTGTAGATGAAAAAGGAAATTATAATCCGCAATCAAAGACAGGCGCATATGAAAATACTATTTTAGTTGATAAGAATATTAATCAGCCTAATGTATATAGCAGAATTGGCTATCACACATATATCGGTGGAGATTACGGTGAACTAAGAATTGAAAATGACACAGTCAAAGAGAATAAAAGAATACTGTTAATTAGAGATTCCTTTGGAGCACCTTTTGTCTCATTCTTATCAACCGCTGTTAAGAACCTAGATGTGGTTGACCTAAGATATTTTGGAGAAGATAGAACAATTTCTGAATATGTAGAACAAACAAAGCCTGATATGGTTATGTTCTTTATGAGCCCCCACATGTACGAGGATTCATATACACAGGCTTTGGATTTTTATAGCAAATGAGGAGAAAAATTATGACAGTAGGAATAGTTGCAGAATATAATCCGTTCCATAACGGACATCAATATCAAATTGAACAGGCAAGAAAACTTACGGGTGCAGATACCGTTGCGGTTGTTATGAGTGGCAATTTTGTTCAAAGAGGAGAACCTGCCATTTGTAACAAGTGGTCAAGGGCGAGAATGGCTCTTTCTTGTGGAGCGGATCTTGTCGTGGAACTTCCTGTGTGTTTTGCTGTCCGCTCTGCAGAACCCTTCGCAAGAGGGGCAATATCTATTTTGAACTCGTTGGGTGTTGATTGTGTGGCCTTTGGAAGTGAAACAGATGATCTAAAACTTCTAAAAAAAGCTGCAAAAGCTTTGCTTAGCGAGGGGGAGGAAGAGTCAAAGATTATTCGTGAATATATGAATAAGGGCTTTAGTTATCCAGCTGCTGTTTCTAAAGCATATCCTGATTTTTCTTTAATTCTTGATAATCCGAATAGTCTTTTGGGTGTAGAATATATAAAGGCCGGAGCAAAAAATCCAGTAGCTGTGTTAAGAAAAGGTGTAAATCACGATGGAGGAGCGGTTGATGATTTTGCCTCCGCATCATTTATAAGGAATAATATTCAAGATGCTGAAGGGTTTATGCCAAAACCTGCATACGAAATACTATGCAAGGAGCATATTATCCCAAACCATGATAAACTATCTGATATTGTGCTTGCAAAGCTTAGAGATGAAAAAGGCGATACTCTTAAAAGCATTTGTGATGTTAGCGAGGGTATTGAAAATAGAATAATCGCCGCGTCCAAGGTTGTGTCTAACCTTGGTGAGCTATATGATTTAGTAAAAACCAAAAGATTCACTCATGCAAGAATTAGGAGAATAATTACTAATTATGCTTTGGGCATAACTAAAGATTTTGAAGAAGCAACACCTGAATATGTTAGGGTACTGGGCTCTAATTCAAAAGGTTTTGAACTATTGAAAAAGTGTCAACTACCAGTAATTACTAAAACAGCAGGATTTGAGAACAAAATGTTTAAGCGAGAGGCATATGCTACGGATTTATACAGCTTGCTATTTGACGATGCTGTTGTAAGAAAAGGTGGTAAAGATTTTACAACCTCACCGATTATTATTAATTAATGTAAAATTCTTATTAAGTTTTTTTTGATATTACTGATATTTATATAGCTTTTGTTAAGTAAAAGTAAAATCTATTTTCGAAGTATTGCGATTTATGTAAAATATTGTTACAATAAGTTTAAAAACATAGATTAAGGATGATGAGAGTTGACATTAACAGAGTATTTATCCCAATTATCGGGAAGTTCACTAGCCATTATAACTGCACTATTAACCCTTGGTGTTATTCTGGTAAATGGATGGACGGACGCTCCAAATGCTATTGCTACATGCGTTTCTACAAGATCTATCACGCCAAGAAGTGCGATCATGATGGCTGCCGTTTTTAATTTTCTGGGGGTTTTTGTAATGACCCTGATTAATAGTGAGGTTGCATCCACAATATCAAACATGGTACGGTTTGGTTCAAATGCACAAAATGCAACTACTGCTCTGTGTGCAGCTTTGTTTGCAATTGTAGTATGGGCAACAGCGGCTTGGAAGTTCGGTATTCCAACTAGTGAGAGCCATGCTCTTATTGCAGGACTTTCTGGTGCAGCAATAGCAATTAAGGGTGATACATCTGCTATTGTTGGTGCGGAATGGATTAAGGTAGTTTATGGTCTCGGTCTTTCGACAGCTCTTGGCTTTTTTGCCGGATATATATCTTCTAAAGGTGTCGAGCTTGCTTTTAAAGCTTCCGATAGAGTTAAGACAAATAAAGGATTTAAAATAGCGCAAAATTGCGGTGGTGCATTTATGGCTTTCATGCATGGCGCCCAAGATGGTCAAAAGTTTATGGGAGTATTTTTATTAGGTGCTGCATTAAGTTCCGGAGATACTACAACAACAAACTTTCAAATTCCAATATGGCTCATGATCCTATGCTCAATTGTTATGGGATTGGGTACCTCAATGGGCGGATATAAAATTATTAAATCAGTTGGTATGGACATGGTAAAGTTAAAGACGTATCAAGGCTTTGCCGCTGATACAGCAGCAGCATTTTGCTTGCTATTAGCATCACTTACAGGTATCCCAGTAAGCACTACGCATACAAAAACATCTTCAATAATGGGTGTTGGCTTCTCAAAGAGGGCATCAGCTGTTAACTGGAAGATTGTAGGAGAAATGGTTATGACATGGGTTCTTACGTTCCCGGGTTGCGGCTTACTAGCATATGGTATGGTTAAATTGTTTTTATTAATATTCTAATATAAATCAGAAAAGGAGAACTATAATGGCTAAAAAGAAATTTGATTATTTTAATTATTTCAAAGAAGTGTCAGACATTGCTTGCAGAGCTGCAGAGTTTCTTGACTCTACATTGCAGAACTACGACCCTAACACACTTTCAGAAAAACTTGATATTTTGCACGAAATGGAGCATGAGGCAGATTGTGCTAAACATG
>JAQVYH010000069.1 GCA_029004515.1 Eubacteriales bacterium
CTCCAACAGTAACAGCTACATACAGCGACGGTTCAACAAAGACTGTAGTTGCAACATTCACAGGCTATGATATGACTACAGCTGGTACACAGACAGTAACAGCAACATTCGAAGGCAAGACAACAACATATGCAATCACAGTTAATCCTGTATCAGTAGCTGACTTCATCATCGCAGCAGGCGAAGTAGAAGGTAAAGTAGGCGACGCTACAATCAATGTACCACTTAACATCACAAAGATGTATGCTAACAAGAACATCGGTGGTATTTCAGTAGAAGTAAACTATGATACAACTAAATTCACATTCGATAAGAGTGTTGACTGGACAAAGGGCGACATGATTAAGGTTGCTGATGATATTATCATCAACACAGTAACACCAGGTCTCATCAGAATTATGTTCTCAACATTCGGTAACGAAATTACACCAGCAATGGTAGCAGCTAACAACCTCTTTGGTAGTGTTAAGCTTCATATCATTGATACAACAGCTGCATTTGAATCAGCAATTACACTTACAACAGATGATGATCTCTATGACGAAATGGCGAATACACTTATCGCTATGAAGGACATGGGAGCATCACTCAAGGCTGGTAAGGTAACAATTAAGAAGGACTCTGTTCCTACTTATACTGCTCAAGTAATGGTTTCGCATGGTCTTGGTTTCTCAGGTGATAAGTATAAATATGTTTATATAAAGAAGCTCATTCTGAGCGAGGGCAACGGATTATACGATATTAAGATTGGTGACTACGAGCTTTACTGGTCTCCACAGAGAAAATGCTATGTAGGCTTCACAACACTTGAGAATTATGATCAGGTTACAGGCAAATTTACTAATATCCAAATCACCGCTACGACTGAGCCATCAGTGCTTGATAAATATGGTGACATGGATGAGGACGGCAGAGTTAATATAAGCGATTTTAAGGAATTCAGAAATGACATTGAGTTTGACAGACCAATGGAGAATAAGAGAAGATTCCACGCTGATACAAACCTTGATGGACGAATCAATGGTACAGACTTAAAGAAGATGAAAGATTTCATAGAGCTTGAAATTGATATTATCGATAAGTAAGGCTAAGTAAACTAATGACAGGGGGCCCATAGGACCCCTGTCATTTTTTGTTAGTTGATATGTAAAAAGGGGCTGTAGTCAACCCGATTATAAAAATCGTTTTGATACAGCCCTTTTTTTTTGTTTACTTTCTTAGAAGTTCTTTAGCTTCAATCTCTGTTCCTATAGGAAGGTTTTTTGAGTTGAAATTTATAACGCTGAATCCTTCTCGGTATCTGCCTTCGTAGTTGCGAGGGATAACAGAACCATTAGATATTGAAGATAATACATAATGGATATAATATGTGTAGTCTGTCGTTATATATGTCATATAGTTATTGTAGTTTGAGATATCTTCGTACTTACTTGAGACATATATATTGTTTGGCGAACGAGCAATTAACTCCTGTGTAAGAATCGGCATATTATCAGCGATAAATACTATATGAACAATGTCAGATTCAGATAAAGTCTTTACATATTCCTTTTGGTCTGTAACGTTTACTGCTGTTGAAGAAAGGGTTATATTGCTCATTGAGATGCCTTTTAAAAACTGCTCAAATAATTTTAAGCTTTCATCACTGTTATATAAATAATCAATAGAATATTTTGCCTCAACAGGGAAAGGATACTCTCCGTTGTTGACTTGTTGAATAACATCTGTGAGCTTTGTTCCTAGAACAAATCCTTGTGCATATATAGCATCCGCAAGATCTATATAACAAGAAAATATATTGTCAGCGTCGGGAATGTCTTTATTATCTATATTACACAGCACATAAAACTTAATTTCCGGATTGTCTTTTGCTAGCGATAATAATTTGTCTTGATATGTATCAGCTGTCAATATTATGTTATTGCATTTGTTATCCTCAATTAGTGAATTGACAGTTTTGTTATAAATATCGCTACTTGCATTATATTTATATTTTATTCTTCCTGAACCAGTAATATCGAGACTTGAAATTGCTTTTAATATATTATCAATAAAAACCTTGTCGCTTTCATTAAAGAAAACAACGCCTACATTTTCGTTTAAAGTTATCGAATTCTTATTGTTTACAATAGGCTCATGATATTCAGAAGGAAGGGAAAGCCTAAATAAAAGAAGAACTATTCCAATTATAGTTAGTACAATAGTTATCATAACAGGTGTTGGAAAGCCAAAAATAATATCGTCTAGTGTAATCTTTGGCGGGAATTTGAATCCACACATATGACAATATGGCGCATATCTTGGATGCTTGGTATTACATATAGGACATTTCAAGTTTATTCCCCCTTATAAACTATTTGTTTGTTATTATACCATAAGTAAAAATGTTTGCTTGCAAGGACATTTTTGCGCAGCCGCCAATGTTCTTAAAGAGAAAACCTGTTTGAATTGCGAAAGCAATCAAAGTCGCTTTGCGACGTTGCTCTTTAAGGTTATTATACCATATTGCTTATAAATTTTCAAGAATGTATACAAAATATGTAATTAATGACATATAATAATTATATTGCACTATAAGCTAAAATGTGGTATAATTATGTTTAATATTTATACATTAGTCTTTTAAAGAACAAATAAGAAGGGGAGTTTTATCAATGGCAAAGGATATCGATTGGGGCAGTCTTGCTTTCGGTTACATTAAGACCGATAAGAGATATGTTTCTAATTTTAAAAACGGCGAATGGGATGAAGGAACTCTTACAGAAGATAACACAGTTGTGCTTAACGAATGTGCTGGTGTTCTTCAGTATGCTCAGACATGTTTTGAAGGACTTAAGGCATATACAACAGAGCAGGGAAAAGTTGTTGTTTTTCGTCCTGACCTTAATGCACAGCGTTTGGCTGATTCTGCAAGAAGACTTGAATGTCCTGTTTTCCCAGAGGATAGATTTGTTGACGCAGTTGTAAAGACCGTTGAAGCTAACCTTGAATTTGTTCCTCCATATGGAAGCGGTGCAACACTCTACTTAAGACCATATCTATTTGGTTCAAGTGAGGTTATCGGTGTTAAGCCTGCAACAGAATATCAGTTCAGACTTTTTGCTACACCTGTTGGCCCATATTTTAAGGGTGGCGTTAGGCCTCTCACTCTCAGAATCAGTGACCTTGACAGAGCTGCTCCTAATGGTACAGGTCATGTTAAGGCTGGTCTCAACTATGCTATGAGTCTTTATAACATCGTTGATGCTCATAATCAGGGCTATGATGAAAACCTTTATGTTGATGCTAAAACAAGAAAAATGATTGAAGAAACTGGCGGAGCAAACATTATTTTTATCACAAAGGATAATAAGGTTGTTACTCCTAAGTCTGACACAATTCTTCCTTCAATTACTCGTCGTTCTCTTATGTATGTTGCAAAAGAATACCTTGGACTTGAGGTTGAAGAAAGAGACGTTATGGTCTCAGAGCTTGGAGATTTTGCTGAGGCCGGTCTTTGCGGTACAGCAGCAGTTATCTCACCAGTAGGTAAGATTGTTGACCATGGTGAGGAAATCTGTATTCCAAGCGGTATGGAGGGAATGGGTCCTATTACTCAGAAACTCTATGATACTCTTACAGGTATTCAGATGGGCAGAATTGAAGCTCCAGAAGGTTGGATTAAGATAATTAAATAATCACATTGTCTATTCGGGGATTTGCATTTATTTGCAAATCCCTGTTTTTGTTAATGGTGATAATATTTTTCAAAACTATGTAACAAAATTACTATAAAATCTTCCTTCCATATTGTAAAGTACAATTATCAAGGTGGTGGCAATTAATATGAATATGAAACAATGGCTTGAAGATATAAAAAATGCTGAAAATAAAAAAGCTATGCCAATACTCTCTTTTCCTAGTGTTCAGCTTTTGGACATAACGGTAAATCAGCTTATATCGGATAGTGACCTGCAGGCAAAGGGTATGGAGATGATAGCAAGTAAGGTTGATTCTCTTGCTTGTGTAAGTATGATGGATTTATCTGTTGAGGCAGAGGCTTTCGGCTGTGATGTTGTATTTTCTGATGATGAAGTACCAACAATAACAGGCACTCTTATTACAACAGAGGAAGAGGCTGTTGATCTTGTGGTTCCTGAGGTTGGCTCAGCCAGAACGGGGATATATATCAATGCGATAAGAAAGGCCGTGGGACTTATAAATGACCGCCCTGTGTTTGCCGGGGTTATCGGTCCGTTCTCATTAGCCGGTAGACTTATGGATGTTACAGAGGCTATGATAAACTGTTATACCGAGCCTAAGATGGTGCATATTGTTCTCGAAAAAGTTACTGAGTTTATTATTAAGTATATTCTTGAGTATAAAAAAGTAGGAGCCAATGGTGTTGTTATGGCAGAGCCTTTGGCGGGACTTCTTTCTCCTGATCTTGCGGCAGAATTTTCAGCTACATATGTAAAGCAAATTGTAGACGCTGTGCAAACGGATGATTTTATAGTTATCTATCATAATTGCGGTAATAATACAATACAGATGATTGATTCTATAATTTCTACAGGTAGCAGTGCATATCATTTTGGCGATGCAATCGATATGGAAGAGATGTTGTCCCTTATTCCCGGTGATATTATAACTATGGGTAATGTAAGCCCCTCACATCAATTTAAGGGCGGAACTGCCCAGTCAATAAAAGAGGAAACCAAAGACATAATGACCAGATGCTGTAAACATTCCAATTTTGTTATTTCTTCAGGATGCGATATTCCGCCAACATCAAGCTGGGATAATATAGAAGCTTTCTTCCAAGCGGTAGATGAGTTTTATAGCAACTAATAAGCTGATTTTTCAAACACTCTGATATTACTCAGAGTGTTTTTTTGTATATATGCAGTTTTTCTATTGAATTAAAGGTAAAAATATGATAATCTTTAAATAGTATAAAAAAAGTGGGTGTTTATATGAAGAAAATCCTATTTGTATGTTTAGGTAACATTTGCCGAAGTCCAATGGCGGAGTTTATTTTCAAAAAGATGGTTAAGGATAAAGGTCTTGATGCTAAATATCATATTGCCTCTGCGGCAACAAGTGATGAGGAAGCTTACGACGGTGGTAATCCTGTTTATCCTCCTGCAAGACGAAAACTTGCAGAAAACGGAATCTCCTGTGATGTTAAAAGAGCTGTTCAAATAACCAAAGCAGATTATGAAAGGTATGATTTGATTATTGGAATGGAACAGTCTAATATCACAGGCATCCTTCGTATAACAGGTGGCGATCCAGAAAATAAAGTGAAGCTTCTTATGAGCTATACTGATACGCCTAAAGATATCGCCGACCCTTGGTATTCGGGGAATTTTGATATTACTTATGATGAAATATATAGAGGATGCAAAGCTCTTTTGGAGCATATTGAATCAGCTAATTAAATGGGGGGAATTATTATGGATAAAGTAAAAATAGCTGTAGTAGGAACAGGCTATGTAGGGCTTTCAAACTCTGTTCTGCTTGCGCAAAAGAATAAGGTTTTTGCTGTAGATATTCTCGAAGAGAAAGCACAGATGATTAATAATAAAAAGTCGCCGATCGTGGATAAGGAAATAGAGGAGTATCTTGCTACAAAACCACTCGACCTTACAGCTACAACTGATATTAATATAGCATGTAAGGACGCACAGTTTGTAATTATTTCAACTCCAACCAATTATGACGAAAAGCTTAATCATTTTGATACAACATCAGTTGAAAGCACAATTAAAAAGGTGCTTGATATAAATCCCAAGGCAAGTATCGTTGTTAAGTCTACTGTCCCTGTAGGTTTTACAGAGAGTATGATGGATAAGTATAATTGTAAGAATATCATGTTTTCACCGGAATTTTTAAGAGAGGGTCGTGCCCTATATGATAATCTATATCCATCAAGAATTATAGTTGGCTGTGATGAATTGATGAAAAGCTTTGCTAAAGACTTTGCTAATCTTCTTGCGCAAGGAGCACTTAAAGAAGATATTGATATAATCTATACAAAGCCAACAGAGGCAGAGGCAGTTAAATTATTTGCCAATACTTATCTTGCTTTGCGCGTTTCGTTCTTTAATGAACTTGATACATATGCAGAAGTCAGAGGACTTGATACAAAACAGATTGTAGAGGGAGTGTGCCTAGACCCACGTATAGGCAACTATTATAATAATCCATCCTTTGGGTATGGTGGTTACTGTCTGCCTAAGGATACAAAACAGCTTCTTGCTAACTATGACAATGTGCCAAATAATATAATTGGTGCAATAGTTGATGCTAATAGAACAAGAAAGGATTATGTCTCTGATAAAATCCTTCAGCTTGCAGGATTTGGAGTTAAGAGGAACCCTGTTGTAGGGGTATATCGTCTTACTATGAAGGCTGGCAGTGATAACTTCCGTCAAAGCTCAATTCAGGGGGTTATGAAACGAATTAAAGCCAAGGGTGTTCCTGTAATCGTTTATGAACCAACCTATAATGGTGATGAGTTCTTTAGCTCCGAAGTTACAAAGGATTTGGACTATTTCAAGAATAGATGTGATGTTATTATTACCAATAGATATGATGAGGCTCTCTGTGATGTGAAAGAAAAAGTATATACCCGTGATATATATATGCGGGATTGAGTGTTAAAACAAAAGTGGCTGTAGTCAACCCGATTATAAAAATCGTTTTGCTACAGCCACTTTTTTATGTTATTAATAACTATTATATGATTGATTAAGAAATGTACGGGTCTTTTCGCTTTTAGGGTTATTAAATATTTGCTCAGGCGTGCCTATTTCTTCAATTATGCCATCTTGCATATATATTATCTTATCTGATACATTCTTGGCGAATTCCATTTCATGAGTTACAATCACCATTGTTCTATCGTGGGATTTAAGGCTTTTTATAACCTTTAATACCTCTCCTGTAAGTTCAGGAT
Source organism: Eubacteriales bacterium (assembly GCA_029004515.1). Classification (GTDB taxonomy): domain Bacteria; phylum Bacillota; class Clostridia; order Monoglobales; family UMGS1388; genus UMGS1388. The sequence goes on from JAQVYH010000069.1 coordinate 6,944, forward strand.
CAAGAGCTGATGTTGGTTCGTCAAAATAGAGAATCTCCGGATTTAACGCTAATGCTCTTGCGATAGCAACTCTCTGCTTCTGTCCGCCTGAAAGCTCACAGGGGTAGTTAAGAATCTTATCTGAAAGTCCGACACTTTCAAGAATTGTTTCAGCATTTTTTTCGATTTCATTATAAATTGCTTTTTTGTTTGATTTATAATCAGGTCTTTCCTTTGCCAAAAGCTTCGGTGCAAGAGTTATATTTTCTATTGTGTTAAACTGTGGAAAAAGATTAAAGTCCTGGAATACAAGTCCAAACTTAAGCTGCATCTTTCTGATTTCAGAGGCAGAGTTTTTCTTTTGACTTTCAATATCAAGAAGAACTTCTCCGTTATGTATGATTAAGCCCTTATCTGCCATTTCAAGGAAGTTAAGGCAACGAAGAAGAGTGGTCTTTCCACTGCCAGAAGAACCGATTATAGAAATAACCTCGCCCTTTTCAATAGAAAAGTCAACACCTTTTAAGACATCAACCTTCCCAAAACTTTTATATAGATTTTTAACTTCAAGTATTTTCATAAGTCTCACCTATCCCCTGTAGTAGTCAAGCTTCTTTTCTGTGAATCCAAACAGGAGTGTGATTATTCCGCAGAAAGCAAGGTAAAATACACCTGTGTAGAAAAGAGGCCACAAAAGACCATCTGTCTTAATAAACTTTTGGGCATTCCAGATGATTTCATAAACCATAATAATACGTGCAAGAGATGTATCCTTTACAAGTGTGATAACCTCATTGCTCATAGGAGGGACTATTCTCTTGATAACCTGAAAAAGGACGATTTTGAAGAAAATCTGTACCTTTGTAAGGCCAAGTACCTGTCCAGCTTCATATTGTCCATGCGGAATGCTTTCAATACCGCCTCTGTATATTTCAGAGAAGTAGCAAGCATAGTTAAATACAAAGGCTATAAGTACAGCAAGGAAACGGTCAAATACCGTCCAGGTAGCAAACCATTCGATAAAAAATCCGGATTCTCCTGCGGTTATAAGTCCTCTTGCCCACTGTCCTATAAGCCCCGGACCATAATAAATAATTATGAGCTGAAGCATAAGCGGAGTTCCACGAACCACCCATATAACCAATTTAACAAACCACTTCAACGGTGCAAATTTACTCATAGACCCAAAACTGATTACAAGCCCGATTGGGAGTGAAAACAGAAGTGTAAGTATGAATATTTCAATTGTTGTGCCAAAGCCTTCAAAAAGGCTTGATGTAACTCGTAAAAACATAGCGTACCTCTTTGTGAATAAATTGGGGATGTAAAAAATAGTTTTTACATCCCCTTATTGTTATAGAAAACCGATTACAAATATATGTATTTTCGATTAATTAAAATGCAAGAGTAAGGTTGTACTTCTTTGCAAGTTTGTCTAATGTACCGTCTGCTTTAAGTTCGTCCATAACCTTATTAACCTTTTCTGTAAGGTCTGAACCCTTTCTGAAGGCGATACCATATTCTTCTGTTGTGAGTTCAAATGCAGGAGCAAGGCTAGAATAGCTTGTGCCTTTACCAGTCATAGCATTTGCCATTGTAATATCGATAACACATGCATCAACAGAACCGCTCTTTACTTCAAGAAGTGCATCTGTCTGTGTAGCACATGCTGCGTAGTCAGCATCTAATTTGTTGTCCTTGATTGCAGTTTCACCAGCTGAACCGGCTTCTGCAGCAAACTTAAGTCCTTTGAGGTCTTCAACACTCTTGATTGAATCAGCCTTATCAGCAGTCATTACAACAACCTGAGCATTTTTTACATACGCTTTTGAAACATCAGCATTTTTCTTAACTTCATCAGTAATAGTCATGCCATTCCAGATACAGTCAATGCTTTCTGAATCAAGTTCAAGGAACTTATTGTCCCAGTCGATTTCAACGAATTCAGGCTCGTAGCCAAGCTTTTCGCAAACTGCCTGCGCAAACTCAGTATCAAAACCTGTCCAAGAGCCGTCTTTTGCCTGATAGTTCATTGGTTCATAAACTGTGATACCTACAACAAGCGCATCTGGTTCTTCAACAAGCTTGTCTTCGTCTTTGCCACAACCTGTGAATGCTATTGACATAGTAAGTGCCAATACAACTACAAGTGCGAGTGAGATAAATTTTTTCATTTTTACTCCGCCTTCCGTGGGATATTTTGTGATTGAAAAATCTACCAACAATTATACCATACAACTGTCCTATAATGCAAGAGTTTTTGCGTTTTCATGTATTAAATTAAATATATATGCATAAAAATACCGAGCCTATGATATTCATAAGCTCGGTTGTTGTTTGTTTTATGCCAAGAAACCTGTTGTTCTTGGGAATGGGATTGTATCTCTGATATTGCCGATACCTGTGATATACATAAGCATTCTTTCGAATCCAAGACCAAATCCACTGTGTGGTGCTGAACCATATTTACGAAGGTTTATATACCAATCATAATCTTCAGCATTCATGTCACGAACTTTAAGCTGCTCCATAAGAAGGTCAAAGTTGTCTTCTCTCTGGCTTGCGCCGATGATTTCACCAACACCGGGAACAAGAAGGTCGGTTGCAGCAACAGTCTTGCCGTCCGAATTCAGCTTCATATAGAATGACTTAATATCTTTTGGGTAATTAATAACAAATACAGGACGATTGTACACTTCATCTGTAAGATATCTTTCGTGTTCTGTCTGAAGGTCACTGCCCCATGAAATAGGATATGAGAACTTAACATCAGCCTTTGTAAGGATATCTATCGCTTCTGTATAATCTACTACCGCAAACTCTGCATCAACAATGTTCTGAAGCTTCGCTTTAAGATCTTTTTCATAGAAATTCTCAAAGAAAGTAAGTTCATCAGGACAATTGTCAATAATATGCTTTGTGATATGCTTTATCATATTTGTAGCAAGCTCGATAATATCAAAGAGATCCGCAAATGCAACCTCAGGTTCAATGTGCCAGAATTCAGCAGCATGACGAGTTGTATTGGAGTTTTCAGCACGGAATGTAGGACCGAATGTGTAGATCTTACCAAGTGCCATTGCCATTGCTTCACCTTCAAGCTGACCAGATACAGTAAGACCTGCCTTCTGCCTGAAGAAATCGTTTGCATAGTATTCGTCTTCCGTAGTGTATGGAGTGTTAAACTCGTGAGTTGTTACACGGAAAACCTCGCCAGCACCTTCACAGTCACTACCTGTAATAATAGGAGTGTGAACATATGTAAAGTTGTTATTCTGGAAAAATTCGTGTATTGCCTTTGCAAGCTGTGAACGAACACGGAACATAGCGTTGAATGTGTTTGTTCTGCCACGAAGGTAAGGGATAGTTCTTAGAAATTCCATAGAGTGCTTTTTTTTCTGAAGTGGATAATCAGGAGGGCATTCACCAAGAATTTCAAAAGACTGTGGCTGAAGCTCAACAGGCTGTTTGTCATTATATGCCTTAATTAGTGTGCCTGTAACCTTGATTGATGCGCCAACGCCCTGCTTTGCCAACAATTCGCTGTTTTCAAGATTTGTCTTATCAACTGCTATCTGCAATGGCTGCATTACACTGCCATCATTAAGTGCGATAAAGCACATATTCTTAGAATCACGGATATTGCGAATCCATCCGCAAACTGTAATTTCTGTATCAATATATTTGCTGTAATCCTTGTAAATGTCACAAAGGTCTGTGTGTTTCAACTGTCAACATCTCCAATCAATAATAATTATCACAATAAATTATTATATATCTAAAATCTATAATTGTCAAGGAATGTTATGTTATACTTGCCAAATAATCTACAATGTGATAAAATATGATAAATTACCTTATGTAAGGGAGTTGAAAACGAATGAAAAAGGCACTTTCTATAATGTTATGTGTTGTGATTATATTAACTGGTTTTATAGGTTGTAATTCAAAAAGTGGTGAAATGATTACTAAGACAATCACCGTTGATCAAGGTGAATCAATATTTCAGATTGCTTCCAAATTAAAAGATGAGGGGATAATCAGTAATAAGGCTATGTTTATTTTAAGCCTTGTGCTTAGTGGATATCGAAGCAAACTTAAATACGGAACGTTTCCACTTTCTTCTGATATGACAAACAAGGAGATTTTAGTATCTCTTGCAGGTGGCGGAATATCAACTGAGGTTGCCATGATCACTATCCCTGAGGGTTCGTCTGTTCAGCAGATAGCCGATATAGTGGATAAATCTGATATCGCAGTAAGTTCAAAGGATTTTTATGATGCTCTTGATGATGAATATGACTATGCATTTATAAAGGAAATTCCTAACGATGGGTATGATTATAAATTACAGGGCTTTTTGTTCCCAAGCACATATGAGTTTTATATTGATGCATCTGCCCATGATATAATCGATAGGTTGTTATCTGAATTTGAAAATCAATATAAAAATGCAGGAGAAAACAAAACCGATATGAATATGTATCAGATTATAACAGTTGCATCTATTCTTGAAAAAGAAGCATTGATTAAATCTGAAATTCCCATTATATCAGGTGTTATACAAAATAGAAGAAGAGCGCAGATGCCACTACAGATTTGTGCAACCGTTTTGTATGCTGTGACCGAAGGTATGTACGATAAAACAACAGTTACCTATAAGGATTTAGAGGTTAAATCTCTATATAACACCTACAAAAATTCCGGACTTCCTGTTGGACCTATTAGTAACCCCGGTCTTGAAGCAATCAAAGCAGCGCTAAATCCTGAGAAGAATGATTACTTATATTATCATACCGACGAGGAAAAGAAGGATGGAAGTCATATTTTTACAAAGACTTTCCAAGACCATAAAGATACATTAAATTAAATAATAATAATTAAATAAAGTGAGTTCGAGACCATCCTCACTGGTCAAATGAGGCATTATTCCTTGTTGACCGAACAAAACTAAGGAGAGAATTAAAATGAACAAAACAAAAATTATGACACAGGGTGCATTAATCGCAGCACTCTATGTGGTGTTAACCTTTTTGGTTAACATGGCTGGCCTTGCAAGTGGTGTTGTGCAGCTTCGTCTGTCAGAAGCCCTTTGCGTACTTACGGCATTTACTCCGGCGGCAATTCCCGGATTATTTGTTGGGTGTTTACTCGCCAATATGCTTACCGGTTGTCTTGCTCTTGATGTAATATTTGGCGGTTTGGCAACCCTAATAGGGGCAATAGGCGGATGGATGCTAAGGAAGAAAAATGGATTTATCATTTCTATTCCTACAATCATTGCAAATACTCTTATAGTTCCATTCATACTTCGATTTGTATATGGCAGCACAGATACAATGATATTTATGTTTATAACTGTGTTTATCGGAGAACTTATCTCTGCTGGTGTTTTAGGCTCAATACTTCATTCAGAATTAATAAAAAGAAAAAATATTTTTAAGTGAATATATTTTACTTATTATGGAAATAATCTTTTCCATAATATAGTCAGAAAAGAGGTAGATGTTAAATGAAAGCTTTTGTGGATAAGGATGGCTGCATCAGTTGCGGACTATGTGTAAATATCTGTCCTGATGTATTTCAGTTTGATGAGGACCAAAAGGCGGAAGCTGTCTTAGATCCTGTTCCTGCGGAACATGAGGAATCTGCACGAGAAGCGGCTGATAGTTGTCCTGTATCAGTAATATCAATTGAATAACTATGGCTAATAAAAATGCACAGACCGCATAAAGAATAAAACAAATATTATTTAGTTTGTGCTAATCGTAGGTAGGTTATATTAAAGTAGGAAGTTGCAAAAAATCGTTGCAACTTCCTTTTTTTGTATTCTTTATGCTATGTACGAACTTCACCTCTCGATGTACCTATGTACACCTTCGGGACGTTCGCTTTGCTCACTTTCAGTTCGTCCTTTCTGAACTATTTTTCTGTCGCCTTTTATGGCTAATAAAAAATGCACAGACCGCATAAAGAATAAATATTATTTAGTTTGTGCTAATCGTAAGTTGGTTATATTAAAAAAAGAAGCTATGCACTGAACAAGTCCAGTAAAAACGGACAATAGAAAAAACAGACCCCTTATGGTAGAATAAAAGAAACTACCATAGGGGGATTTTTTATGCCACGAGAATACAGACATATCCAAGAATATGAAAAAGAA
>JAQVYH010000070.1 GCA_029004515.1 Eubacteriales bacterium
CTTCTATCTGTGATATATGCTTTGCTCCTACGATTGGATATCCATTTATATCCTCTCTTGAGGTTATATATCCGAGTATTACTGCACTTATGGGAAGATTGTACTTGCTTGCAACTTCCCTCGCTCTTTGGTAGCGCTTAAGGTTTTCGTCCCACAAATATCTCTGCGCTGATTTTTGAGAAAGTTTTGCCTCTCCGCCTGAAGCATATTTTGAGAAAAATCCCTTTGCCTGTGATGCAAAGGCAAATATATTAATATCTGAATTCTTGTAATATTCAAGCTGGATATCATCCATCTCGACAAGGGTTGGGTCGTCTTCGTATGCCGGGTTTGTTGCGCCATAACTCCATTTAATCTGGCTGCCAATCATTTTTACTGCGTTTAAATTCTTAAGAGCCTTGATTCTGTCAGCTTTCCAGTTGGAAACACCAAAATAACGGACAGTATCTCTTTTGCTAAGCTGATATAGATTTTCTGCGATATCCTCAACAGGCATACTTTCATCATCACGATGAAGCCATAGGATATCAATATAATCTGTCTGTAAAAGAGTAAGACTCTGCTCGTTATCATAGAGCATATCTTCAAGAGAAAGTCTTGATTTGCTCATATCATGGATAGGAGGATGAGAACATTTTGTTGAGATTATAACATCATGACGATTGCGCTTTTCTTTAATCCAACTGCCAAGACATCCCTCGCTCGCACCGCTACCGCCCGGGAGCCAGTCAGCATATACCCTCGCAGTATCAAAAATGTTGCCTTCAGCCTCATAATACCTGTCCATAACAGCAAAGGCTCTTTCTGTTTCAACAGCTGAGCCAAAATCATCTGTTCCAAGAACGAGTTTCGAACCATTTATATCTGTACCTGTAAGTTGTTTTTTTATCATTAGTCTCATTCCTTCCTTATAAGTTAATTTTATCATAGATGAAAGGATATGTCTATCATAAAATAGATGAATAAAATACTAAAATAGCTTGATAAACGACAAAAAATGTGTTAAAATTACATTGCACTAATAATTATATTTATGAAGGAGAAAGAAATGAAAAGATATTTAGCAATTATAATTTCACTTGCTATTGTACTCTCAACTTTTACAATGATTGCAGCAGCTGAAACTACAACAGTTACAGTTCCTGTCACCATTTCAGGTGAGTACAATGGGACGAACCATTGGACGAATGCTACATACTCGTTTGATGTAATAGATGGCGCAGCAGCGGACTATGGATGGATATCCAATGGAGAATACAAGTTTATGTATTATCCTGCTACAGGACAGATAAAAAATGCTGCCCAAACATCAGCATTTGACCTTGAAGCTGGTAAAGGGATTCCGGAATATATTGTTATCCCTACTGCTATAGGTGCGTTTAGGACAGATTATGCAGAATATGCAGATAAGACAATTGTGTTGTATTCAAATAATACAAACTATGCTATTTTCCGTTATAGTGCGAATGCAAACACTAATATTGTTATTCCCGAAGGAGTAACAACCATACCAAGTAACGTATTTGGACAGAATGAGAAAAACAATACAAACCAGAACATTATACTTCCATCAACACTCACGACTATTAAGGCAAATGCTTTTGCCCAGTCATCAGGCGGTGGAATTTATAAGAATTTCATTTTTCCAGAAGGCCTTACATCTATAGAGGGTGGTGCTTTCTCAAACTGCCGTAATACGGACTATGTATTACCAAAGGGCATTACTACTCTTAATGCAATCTTTACATATAACAGAAACCTTAAAAATGTAACATTTAAGGGCAATATTCTAAAAATCCCTGCAAATAGTTTCAGACAGTGTACGGCTCTTACAAGCCTTACGTTTGAGGGAAATACTGCAGCTCCGATTGTTGAAGCTCTTGCTTTTAATGGTATTGCAAGCCTTGCGGACTTTACAGTGTATTATCCTGCAAATGCTACAGGCTTCACAGACCCAACATTTCAGGCAGCATTCCCTATAGAAACAAAGTTTGAGCGTCTTCCGGGCGAGCCAGTCGCAGAAAATCTTATCCTTACAGGTAAGACGGTAGTTGAAGAAACTCTTACTGCTGAATATGACTTCATTGACCCTATGGGAAGAGAAGAAAGCGGTTCAACAGTTACATGGACAAGTTGTGAAAATGCAGATTTCAAATCTGCAGAGGTTTTTACTCTTAAGACAGAAAGCATTAATGGCTCAACTCCTTTTTTCTATACAATTCAGGAAACAGACGACGGTAAGTATATACGTTGCACCGTTACTCCAAGAAATGCGGATACAACTCTCAATGTTGGTACTCCTGTAAGTGCTACAACTGCTACCTCTGTACGACTTCCAAATACGGTCCCTGCAGTGACGCTTACATCACCATCTGATGGCTACTATGCTAGTGTTAACTCTGCAATTACACTTTCAGCTACTGCAACTTGCGATCTTACAACAATTACAAAGATAGAGTTCTATATAAATGGAAATAAGGTTGGTGAGGATGCACAGGCTCCATATGAAATTTCATGGACACCTGCAGAAATGGGCAACGCTGCGATATACGCAAAGGCATATAATGCACTTGGCGAGGACGGCTTATCTGAAACAGCCAACGTGAATGTTCTTGCGGAGGGAGCTGACCTCAGCTCATTTATCACAACAACATTTACATCACCTGCCCCTAATTCAGTTCATCTTACAGGGACAGAAATTACTTTTGAAGGTACTACATCAGAAACAAGTGGTGCGCAGATTACATCAGTAGAGCTTTTTGACGGCGCATCATCCTTGGGTTATGCAACAATTACAGCGCCTACTGACGGGTCAGCAACATATGGCTTCTCTCTTAAAAAGATACTCTCTGCAGGTAATCACTCTATCGTAGCAGTAATAAAATCGGCTGATGGCAAATCTGGTGGAACGCAAGCCTTTAATATTACTGTATCAGGTATGAAGTTTACAAATATGATTGCAGACGATATGGTGCTTCAAAGAAACAAACCTCTTAAGCTCTCAGGTCTTGGTGTTGATGGCACAGTTGTTACTGCAAAGCTTCTCGATAAGACAGCTACTGCAACAGTATCAGGTGGTAAGTGGACAGTTAATTTCCCACCAATGCCAACGACTAAGTCAACAACGCTTACTTTTGAAGCAAACGATGGCTCAAAGGTAGAGTTTAAAAACATCGCAATCGGCGAAGTAATTATGTGCTCAGGTCAGTCTAATATGACAAGTGGCATGGGTAATAGTTATTCTGATTGGCGTGATAAAGACTATGCGGATATAAGAATGTTCTTCCCGCCTAATCTTTATGCAGAGAGCAGTTCAGAACAAATTGATATTCCAAATGGTCAGTGGAAGGTTGGCACGCAGGCAAATGCCAAATTATTCTCAATGGTAGGTTGGCTTACAGCTCGCAATTTCTATGATAATACAAATGGTGAAATTCCTGTTGGCCTTATCTGGGCTGCTACAAGTGGTACAAGCATACAGGTATGGATGCCAAACGGTACATATAATAATGACCCCGACCTTAAGAAGCTTTCTACAACAGGTGTAAGATACAATGCTCTTGTTGCTCCTTGGATAGGCTTTACAATCGGACACGTTTTGTGGTATCAGGGCGAGTCAAACTCATTCCATTCGCAGAATTATGAAAAGAACATGACCCAGTATGTTGATACATATCGTAAGGTGTTTGATGATGAATCGATGAAGTTTACAATCGTTCAGCTTCCAACATATGATGCACAGGCTGGATATAATAATAACCTTCGCAGCTTCACTCTTGTTCGTGAAGGACAGTATGATATTTCAAAGCATATCGAGGGTGTAGGAACCGTTATTTCCATAGATACAGGTGTATCAAATGGTATACATCCTGGGGATAAGCTCCCAATAGGTGTAAGAGCGGCTCGTGTGATTCAGCACTTTGCTTGTCCAGAGGATGATATCGTATGGCAGAGCCCTGACTTTGACCGTATGGAAATAATAGATGGCAAGGCAGTGCTTTACTTCAAAAACATTGCAGGTGGCCTCAAAACAACTGATGGTTTAGATCCAACTGCTTTTAAGCTTGCAGATAACAATGGGGTGTTCAACAATGTTGCAGCAAAGCTTGTTGGAAACACAGTTGAGATTGATGTTTCAGATATCACCGGTGAAGTTAAAATCAGATATGCATATGAGGATGTTCCTGCTCAGGTTGGTGTTAAATCAGGAGTGAACCTTGTAAATAGCGAGGGATTTCCAATGGCACCATTCAGAACAGATATGGATAGAACTCACTTTAATAAATATGACGCAACAACTGCTACATTCTCAGAACCATTCAACTTTGCCCCAATGATTCGTTTCATCACAGCAACTGGAATCAATCAAGGTAAATCAAAGATTATTATCAGCGCTCGTGACTATGATGATAGTATTCAGTCTGTAGAGGTATTTGTTGATGGTGTATCTGTTGGTAATGCTAATCAGTCAGCCTATGATACTTGGGTATTTGATTGGACTAGTGCAACTGAAGGGGTTCATCAGATTCATGCAATTGCTACTGACGAACTTGGAACAACGAGTACAAAGGGAGATGCAACTCTTGGAAGTATCTCTGTCACTCCTGTGAAATATGCAGTAAGCTTTACAACAGAAGCACCAAGCATATTTGGCTTATTTACCAACCTTAATGATGTAGAAATTGGTAATTTTGGCGGTGCAGACGGTGTTAAGATTACTACAACTGCACAGGGCAAGCTTGTACTTGCAGCTTATGGCGATAACAATGTTCTTGTTAAATGTAAGATTACAGATGACAAAGAAGCATCCTTCACAGCAGAAGAGCTTGAAGGGGCAAAGAATGTAAAGGCATTTGTACTTATGGATGCAACAAATATTAAGCCTGTTGGAGAATCTGTTAACATCTCAAAATAATCTTTTAATCAAGAGAACCTTTCGGGGTTCTCTTTTTTTATAATAAGGATAATAATTAATTAAAATGTTCCTTTTTTGATTGTGCTGTGTATTGAAAAAGCTACTATACGTGGTATAATTATATATAATGGATTTTTATTAAAAGGAGAAAGAATTATGAAAAAATTATTGGCAGTTTTACTTGCCATGCTTCTTGTGCTTTCATCTTTTGCACTGGTTGCATCAGCTGAAACTACAACAGTTGTAGTTCCTGTCACTATTTCAGGTGAATATAATGGGACTAACCATTGGGCAAATGCTACATACTCTTTTGATGTAACGGATGGTGTATCGGCGGAATTTGGTTGGATTTCCAACGGAGAATACAAGTTCATGTATTATCCTGCAACTGGTAAAATAATGAATGCCTTACAGGCATCATCTTTTGCCCTTGAAGAAGGGAAGGGGATTCCTTCAGAAATCGTAATCCCCCGATCAATTGATGCGTTTAATACTGATTATGCAGAATATACTGCAAAGACAATAGCCTGTTATGCAGCAAATACAAACTATTCTATTTTCAGAAACAATGCCAATGCAAATACTAAGATTATTATTCCGGAGGGAACAACATCAATCCCTTCTTCTGCATTTGGACAGAATTATAAGGATAATAAGCTACAGGAATTTATCATTCCCTCAACAGTAACATCGATTGGTAAAAATGCCTTTGCGCAGTCATCAAGCGGTGGTATTTATAAAGAGATCATTCTTCCTGAAGGCCTCCAGACAATTGACCAGGCTGCATTCTCCAACTGTCGTTTTGCGAATTTTACTATTCCATCAACAGTTGTAACTCTCAATCAGCAGGCATTTATGTTTATGTCAAATCTTAAAACCATCACTTTTGAGAATAATCTTACCTCTGTTGGTAATGAAGCATTCAGAAAGTGTAATAGACTTGAGAGTATAACTTTTAAAGGTGCTACAGCACCTACAGTTTCAACGGCTGCTTTTAAAGAAGTAACAGTGACTCCTGTAGTTTATTTCCCTGCTAATGGTACGGGATACACAGATGAGGCATGGCGGGCATTATTCCCTGTTGGCACAACCTTTGAACGCCTCCCCGGTGAACCTGTAGTAGAAAACCTTACTCTTACAGGTAAGACAGTTATCGGTGCAACTCTTACTGCTGAGTATGATTTTCTCGATCCACTCGGCAGAGAAGAAAGTGGCTCAACAGTTATATGGACAAGCTGTGAATCTGAAGATTTCACATCATCAGAGGTCTTTACACTCAAAACGGAAAACTGTAATGGCTCAACTCCTTTTGTCTATACAGTTCAGGAAACTGATGATGGTAAGTATATCTGTTGCACAGTTACTCCAAGAAATGCAGATACAACTCTTAATGTTGGTATTCCTGTAAGTATAACTGCAACAACACTTGTTCGTTTCCCCGAAACGGTTCCCGAAGTAACCCTTACAGCACCATCAGATGGATATTATGCAAATGTAAATTCTGCAATCACTCTTTCTGCAGAGGCTACTTGTGACCTTACAACAATTACAAAGATTGAATTCTATGTTAATGATAATAAGGTTGGTGAGGATAGTGCAGCTCCATACGAAGTATCATGGACACCTGCCCAAATGGGCAAGGCAGTAGTTTATGCGAAGGCATACAATGCACTTGGAGAGGATGGCAGCTCAGCAACAGCATCTGTTAATGTTCTTGCGGAGGGCGCAGACCTTAGCTCATATATCACAACAGTATTTACTGCTCCTGTTGTAAATTCGGTTAACCTTTCAAACTCAGAGGTAACCTTTACAGGTACAACATCAGAATCAAGTGGTTCTGAAATTTCCTCTGTAGAAATCTTTGCGAATGCATCATCTATCGGTGAAGCTACAATTACTGCTCCTTTGGAGGGTTCAACATTATATACATTTAATCTCTCAAAGAAGCTTGCAACAGGCAAATATTCAATTATTGCAATTATAAAATCTGCAGATGGCAAGACAGGCACTTCAGAGGCTTTTGATATAACAGTCTCTGGTATGAGCTTCCCAACTATGATTGGCAACGATATGGTTCTTCAGAGAAACAAAGCTATGAAGATATCAGGTTTTGGTGTTGATGGCACAGTTGTTACCGCAAAGCTTCTTGATAAGACAGCTACGGCAACAGTATCAGGCGGCAAGTGGACAGTTAAGTTCCCGTCAATGCCTACAACTAAGTCCACAACTCTTACATTTGAAGCAAGTGACGGAACTAGGGTAGACTTTACAAATATAGCTATTGGTGAAGTTATTATGTGTTCTGGTCAGTCTAATATGACAACGGGTATGGGGAACTCATATTCAGATTATCGTGAGAAGGATTATCCCGATATCAGACTTTTTTATAAGTCAGCAAATAATGGTACAAGCTCTACACCAATCGATGATATCCTCGGTGGCTCTTGGAAACTGGGCACAAGGGCAAATGCTAAGGAATTTTCAATGGTAGGTTGGCTTGCAGCTTGGCATCTTTACAACAATACAAATGGCGAATTCCCAATCGGTCTTGTATGGGCTGCAGAAAGTGGTACAGCTATTCAGTATTGGGTACCAAACGGTACATATAGCAGTGATCCAGACCTTAAAAATATTTCTGCATCGGGCAATAGATACAACGCCAGGGTAGCACCTTGGACCGGCTTCACAATCGGTCATGTTATTTGGTATCAGGGCGAGTCTAACTCATTCCACAATCAGAATTATGAAAAGAGTATGACTGCTCTTATTGACTCATGGCGTAATGATTTTGATGATCAGTCAATCAAGTTTGAGATTATCTGTCTTCCGACATATGATGCAGCAGTAAGCTATAACAGTGTTTACAGAAGCTTTACAATTGTCCGTGAGGGTCAGTACAATGTTTCTAAATATCTTGATGGTGTAGCGAGTATTGTTACGGTAGATTCAGGTTCAACAAGCACAATTCACCCTGGCGATAAACTTAACCTTTCAAAGAGAGCTGCTCGCGCAATTGGGCACTTTGTTGACCCAACCGCAGATATCGTATGGCAGAGCCCAGACCTTGACTATATGGAGGTTGTTGGCGGTAAGGCGATTCTCCACTTCAAGAATATAGGAACAGGACTTAAGACAGACGATGGCCTTGCTCCAAGGGGCTTTAAGCTTATGGATAATAACGGTGTATTTATCGATGCTACGGCAACGCTTGTTGGAAATACAGTTGAGATTGATGTTTCAGCAATAACAGGCGAGGTTAAAATCAGATACGCTTATGAAGATGTTCCTGCTAGAGAAGGTACAAAGTCTGGTGTAAATCTTTATAACAGCGGTGACTTCCCAATGGCACCATTCAGAACCGATAATGACAGAACTCACTTCAAGTCATATTCTTCTGAAACAGGATTGTATAGTAATCCTTACAACTTCTCACCAATGGTTAGATACATTATTGCTGATGGTATAAGAGAAGGCAAGTCTACAATTTCAGTAAACACTCGTGATTATGACGACAGTGTGCGGTCAGTAGAAGTGTTTGTAGACGGCACGTCAATTGGTCAGGCAAATCAGACTGCAATTGATACATGGTCAATTGACTGGGCTGATGCAACAGAAGGCTCACATCAGTTGTATGCAATCGCAACTGATGAGCTTGGCACAACAAATGTATCTGGTCACTCAACACTTGGTAGTGTTTCAGTATCTCCAGTTAACTACTCAGTAAACCTTGCTATGATAGCTCCAAGTCTTTTCGGTGGATTCACAAACCTTAATGATGTAGAAATTGGTAATTTTGGCGGTGCAGACGGTGTTAAGATTACAACAACAGGTGAGGGCAAGCTTATACTAGCAGCATATAGTGATAACAGTATTCTTGTTAAGTGCAAGATTACAGATGACAAGGAAGCATCCTTCACAGCAGAAGAAATTGAAGGGGCAACACTTGTAAAGGCATTCCTTATGGAGAATTTTGAAAACATCAGACCTTTGGGAACCCCTGTAGAGCTCAAAAAGTAATATTATCGGCCTATAAATGTAAAATTTAAAATGCAGAATGTAAAATTAACGAAGGAATCTGTTCTTTACGAACGGATTCCTTTTTTATAACGACTTTATAAAAAATACCCTTGCCCATTGAACGGGCAAGGGTATTAACCATAATTTCACATTATAATTATACATTTTACATTTAAGAACTATGCTAGTTCTTTTGCTAATGCTTCTATTTGTTCTCTGTTTTCATCAGTAAGAGCAGAGTTGATGCTGATGTTATTTTCCGTGTATGTGATGTTCTTTGAATTTTCCAACATGCCTCGCATAATCTTTTTTGCTGCGGTTGCCCATGAGCCATTTTCGATGAAGGCAACTTGCCGATTCTGGAAGTTACGCTCTGTAAGACCTGAGATAAACTCGTGCATAAATGGGAAGATTCCTGCATTGTATGTGGTTGTTGCAAGAACAATCTTTCCATAGCGGAATGCATCTTCAATAGCCTCTGCCATATCGCTTCTTGCAAGATCGTTTACTACAACTTTCGGACAACCATTTTCCCTTAGCTTTTCTGCCAAAAGTTCTACCGCCTTTTTTGTATTGCCATAGACTGATGTGTATGCAATCATAACGCCCTCGGATTCAACACCGTAGGTTGACCATGTATTATAGAGATTCAAATAGTATTCAAGATTTTCTTTAAGAACCGGTCCGTGCAGTGAGCAGATAATCTGAATATCAAATTTAGCAATTTTTTTCAGAAGTGCTTGCACCTGTGCACCATATTTACCAACGATTCCGATATAGTATCTTCTAGCCTCACAAGCCCAATCTTCCTGAACATCAAGGGCGCCAAATTTGCCAAATGCGTCTGCAGAGAAGAGCACCTTGTCAAAGCGATCATATGTTACCATAACTTCTGGCCAATGAACCATGGGAGCCATTAAGAATGTAAGAGTGTGTTTACCAAGTTCAAGAGTATCACCCTCACTAACTACAATGCGTCTATCCTCATATGCTGTACCGAAGAACTGCTGCATCATCACAAAAGATTTGCTTGTTGCGACAATTTTTGTATCAGGATATTCATTAACAAAGTTATGAATGTTTGCAGAGTGGTCAGGCTCCATATGATGAACGATAAGGTAATCAGGCTTTCTGCCATCAAGGGCATTCTTAACATTGTCAAGCCATTGTGATGTAAACTTAGCATCTACCGTGTCCATTATTGCAATTTTCTCATCAATAATAGCATATGAATTATATGCTATGCCATTTTCAATAACAAATTGCCCTTCAAAAAGGTCAAGCTCATGGTCATTTACACCAATGTATTTAATGTCATTTGTAATTGTCATAATAAAATGTCCTCCTTGTTTTTTCCTATATATTAGAATCGAAGTGTGTTTCTTCGTATTGATACACTGACTGTCAGTCCAATTGCCAGCCAACAGGTAAGCATTGATGAACCGCCGTAGCTTATGAATGGTAATGGTATTCCGGTTACAGGCATTATGCCGATGGACATGCCAATATTCTCAAGTGTGTGGAAGAGGAGCATTGCTCCAACGCCGATGCATATAAGCATGCCTGTATTATTTTTTGCATGTGAGCCGAGATAGAAACATCTTACAATAAGTATTGTCAGCAGAATCAGGATAAATATGCAACCGATAAGGCCTAGTTCCTCACCTATTACTGCAAAAATGAAGTCTGTGTGCTTTTCAGGCAGATAGCCAAGCTGTGTCTGTACACCCTGCATAAATCCCTTGCCTGATATCTCCCCAGAGCCAACAGCGATTTTAGACTGTATTACCTGATATCCTGACCCGGATGGGTCAGCTTCAGGAAAAAGAAAGTTAAGAATTCTCTTTTTCTGAAAGTCCGACAATACAAAAAAGTATAATAGCGGTGCCGATATCAAAGCAGCCCCAAGTGCTGTGGCGATATATCTGCCTGCAAGCCCCGCTGCAAAAAGCATAGTAAAGAAAATAAAAATAAACACAACGGCTGTTCCAAGGTCAGGCTGCATGAGTATCAGCGTAACGGGAATTGCCAGATGGATTAAAAGCTTAAATACATTTCCTATATAGTTGATATCTTCCTTAAGGGAATCAATGTGACTTGCAAGAGTTATTATAAAGGTTATTTTAATAAGCTCTGCCGGCTGAAATCCAATAGGTCCAAGCCTTATCCAGCCTGTTGTACCTGTTTCTTCACTACCGATACCAATAATCAGTACAAGTATCATCAGAATAATATTCACTACGAAGAGATATTTCCAAAAGGCTGAAATGTATTCATAGTCCAGAAGAACCACAAAATACATAAGGACAAGTCCTATAAGCATTGCTCCGCCCTGTACTATAACATATTTTGTTGTTTCATAGCTTCTTGTTGCGCTGTAAATTACCCCAAGTCCGATTATACTCAGGCAAAGGGGGATAAGTATCTGTATATGGTCAAAGGTTTTTATAAACAAAAACGCTTCTTTTAACTTTTCCCATAACTTGTCCATTTGCTATTTTTTCCTTTCAAAAAAATTCCATCTTATAGTATACCACAAAACGAAATATAATCAACAGGTTTCTACCTAAAAAATCACCAAAAATATATATTTCACCACATAATATCATTGGTTATCTGTAATCACCCTTGCGACCAGGTGGTGATAGCTGTTTTTTCTTGACAAGTGGGCACAGTTGATGTAAAATTAATCATTAATACTTATTATTGGAGGAATGCACAATGTACGAAGAAAAAATTCTTAGACTTATTGAAAATGATGCCAGGCTTGCGCCTGAAACAATAGCGGTTATGCTCGGCGCAGAAGCGGAAGCCATCAAGGCGGAAATCAAGGCCATGGAAGATAAGGGTACAATTGTGCGTTACAGAACCCTTATTAATTGGGATAAATCCGAAAGAGATTTTATCACAGCAATTATCGAACTTAAGGTTATACCACAGCGGGGCGAAGGCTTTGAAAAAATCGCCGAAAGAATATATCAGTATCCTGAGGTTAAGGATGTATATCTGGTATCAGGCGGTTATGACCTCGGTGTAGTTATTGAGGGCGACGATATGAAGGGTGTAGCACTTTTTGTTGCGGAAAAGCTCGCAACAATGGAGCATGTTGTATCTACCGCTACCCACTTTATACTCAAGAAGTATAAGGCAGACGGTATCATTCTTGAGGATAAATGCAAAGATGAAAGAAGGATGATTACATTATGAATTTTGACAAGATACTTTCACGCACAGTTAAGGAAATTAAGCCTTCAGGTATAAGAAAGTTTTTCGATATAGTTGCAGAGCGTCCTGACGCTATCTCGCTCGGTGTTGGCGAGCCTGACTTTGTAACTCCGTGGCATATAAGAGATGCAGGTATCTATTCCCTTGAAAAGGGCAGAACCTACTACACTGCAAACAGTGGTCTTATAGAACTTCGTCAGGAGATTTGCAATTACTTAAAAAGAAGATTTGAACTAGAATATAACGCTTCGCAGGTCCTTGTTACAGTAGGGGGTAGTGAGGCAATCGACATAAGCCTTCGTGCTATTATTGAGCCTGGTGATGAGGTTATTATCCCTGAACCTTGCTTTGTTTGCTATAGTCCTTGTACAGCTCTTGCTGGTGGTGTTCCTGTCCCTGTTGAAACCAAGGAAGAGGATGAATTTCGCCTTACTGCTGAGGCGCTTAAAAGCAAGATTACACCAAGGACAAAGGCGCTTATTCTCCCATTCCCTAACAATCCAACAGGTGCGATTATGGGTAAGGAGGATTTGGAGGCGATTGCAGATGTTCTTGATGGAACAGATATCGTTGTTCTCTCAGATGAAATTTATGCAGAGCTGACCTATGGACAGAAGCATGTTTCCATCGCAAATATAAAAGGAATGAAAGAAAGAACAATCCTTATAAGCGGCTTCTCAAAGGCGTTTGCCATGACAGGCTGGCGTCTAGGATATGTTTGTGCTGAGCCGGAGTTTATTCAGGCAATTACAAAGATTCATCAGTACTCTATTATGTGTGCACCAACAACAAGCCAGTTTGCAGCGATTGAAGCGATGAAGAATTCTGATAGTGATGTTGAGGCGATGGCAAT
>JAQVYH010000071.1 GCA_029004515.1 Eubacteriales bacterium
ATCATCCCTTTCAAGGATTCTGCCAAGGCGGATTTCTTTGCTGGAAATAACAGAAATTATATAATCACACATCCCTTCAACAATACTGCCGATAATGACTGCGCCATCAATAATAATAAATTTTTTATCTGTAATTGATACCATCTCTTTTATCTTTTCCGTTATATGGCGGTGGGAGATGCTATTTAATATTTTAAGCTTTTCAGGATTTGAAAATACAACTCCGCCAAGCTTTCTTCTGTCTATTTCTTCATTTGCACCAAGGATTTCATTGCCAAAAACAGCTAATACTTCATCATATCCAGGCTGTCCTCTGAGGATGACCTCTTGACCTATCTTATCTGCATCAATATATAAACAATCATAATCTTCACAGCTTTTGCCAATAGTGCTTTTGCCACTACCGCTTCCGCCTGTAAGACCGATTATTATTTTTGTGCTTTCATCATTTTGCATCATACCAAGTTTTCCCTTCTCCAACATCAGAGATAAGCGGTACACTCATTTCCCATGCTGTTTCCATTTCCTCCTTAAGCAGGGCTTTGATTTCCTCTGCCTCAGGCTTGTATGCCTCGATAATAAGTTCGTCGTGTACTTGAAGGATAAGTCTTGATTTGTAACCGCCCTCTTTAAGACGATTATGAACCTTTACCATTGCTATCTTAATTATATCTGCCGCAGTACCTTGAATTGGAGCATTCATAGCTACTCTCTCGCCAAATGCCTTGAGCATCTTGTTAGAGCCTTGTATTTCGGGGATATATCTGCGTCTGCCCATAAGGGTTGTTACATACCCATTCTCCTCGGCCTCTTTTACGATTGATTCCATATATCCTTTAACTCCTGTATAGGTGTTAAGATAGTTTTCAATATAGCTTTTTGCCTCTTTAAGCGAAATTTTCAAATCCTGTGCAAGGCTGAACGCACCAATGCCATATACAATACCAAAATTTACAGCCTTTGCCCTTGAACGCATCTGCCCTGTTACAAAGTCGGGATATACTCCAAAGACTTCCGCAGCAGTTTTGGTATGGATATCCATACCCTCGTTAAATGCCTCAATCATAGTTTGGTCATTTGAAATGTGTGCAAGCACTCGAAGCTCAATTTGAGAATAGTCCGCATCTATAAGGATATAGTCATCACCACGAGTGACAAACGCCTTTCTTATCTCTCTGCCAAGCTCCGTTTTAACAGGAATATTCTGTAGGTTAGGCTCTGTGGAGCTGATTCGTCCTGTTGCAGTAACCGTCTGATTAAAACTTGAGTGAATTCGTCCGTCGTCCTCAATAACCTTGATAAGGCCTTCAACATAGGTGCTCTTTAGTTTGGTGAGCTGACGATATTCCAAAATCATGGGGATAATTTCGTCTTTATCATATAGCTTTTCTAAAACCTCAACACCGGTTGAGTACCCTGTCTTTGTTTTCTTAACGATAGGAAGTCCCATCTTTTCAAAAAGCACCTCACCCAACTGCTTTGGGGAATTGATGTTAAATTCACATCCTGCTCTATCAAAGATGGTTTCTGTAAGCTCCCCTATGCGAGTGTCCAAAAATTTACCAAAATTACCAAGAAGATTCTGGTCAACGCTGAATCCATAAATCTGCATATCTGCAAGCACACGAAGAAGAGGAAGCTCGATGCTATAATACAAATCCGCCATATTATTTTTGCTCATTTCCCATGCTGAATACTCATAAAAAGCCTTGATGATTTCTGCCTTGGAAGCGGCTGTTTCGATAGCGGTTTCTCCTGAATAGGACTTGTTAAGATACTGTGTTGCAAGGTCTTCAAGATTATAACTGCTTCGTTGTGGGTCCAGAAGATATGCCGCAAGCGCAGTGTCGTATTTCACATTGTTAAATTCTATGCCATGTTTATTAAGAAGAACGATATCTTCCTTGATGTTGTGACCGATTTTTGCGATGTCGCCTGTGAAGAATTCAGCTATTTCGTTGAGTGATTCTACCTTTGTACAATAGCCATCAATTGCAAGGTACCAAATATCACCAGATGGTATAAGGTAATATGCAGTTTCTTTTCCTGTCTTTTCCATAAGCTGTGATGGGCTCACCTCTTCAAATGAGCAGTTTTGCATGGGCGCAGAGATGTTGAGCCTTGATATAAACCCTGTGAAGTTGAGCTTTTTAAAAAGCTCAAGAAGCGTTTCGTTATCGTATTCTTTGTTTATATATTCATCAATATTAATTGCCATTGGAACATTTCTATCAATAGTTGCAAGGCGAAGGCTAAGGTATGCCATATCCTTGTTCTCGCTGATTTTTTTTGCTTGTGCGGGCTTTAAATCACCGATGTTTTCATATACTGCATCGAGGGATTTGTACTGGGAAATAAGAGAGAAAGCTGATTTTTCTCCAATACCAGGTACACCCGGGATGTTATCTGATGGGTCACCCATAAGGGCCTTTACATCTATAAACTGGCTTGGTGTTACACCATATTTTTCGAGTACGCCCTTGTCGTCATATACTGTTGTGTCATTACCTGATAATTTAGTTGTAACAAGCAGAATTTTAGTAAGGGGCGATGCAAGTTGCAGATCGTCCTTATCACCTGTTAGGATGTTACATTCTATATTCTGTTCCTCACAAATTCTTGAAACCGTGCCGATAATATCATCAGCCTCATAACCTGCAATCTCAAGCATAGGAATATTCATGGCGGAGAGCACTTCCTTAAGAAGCGGCATCTGCTGACGAAGCTCCTCGGGCATGCCTTTTCTCTTTGCTTTGTAGCCTTCATATTCTTTGTGTCTGAAGGTTGGGGCGTGCACATCAAATGCAACGCAAAGATGCGTAGGACTGAATGTATCGAGATACTTGAAAAGTATATTCAAAAAGCCATATACAGCATTAGTGTATAAGCCCTCTGAATTTGTAAGAAGTCGTATTCCATAAAAAGCACGGTTAACAATGGAGTTACCGTCCACTATCATAAGCTTGTTCATCTGTATAAGATTCCTCTCTATTAATCATTCTTACACATAAAAAATACATTTACATATTATATTGTAACAAAAATAAAAAAAATTGCAATAACAATTGACAAAATTAATTATTTAGTGCATAATATAGTTGAATACAAATTGGAGGGTGTACGAAAAATGAAAAAGACTATTGCATTATTACTTATTTTGTGTTTAAGCTTCTCAATGCTTACTTATACTGTTCTTGCTGCAGACGATGAAGAACAGGATATTGAGGATGTTCTCACAGAAGATACTCTTGAAGAAGTTCAGAACGGCGCAGCACCTGAAGGTTTTGACCCTGATGCAGCACAGGTTCACAGAGATGATGTTTTTGACCTTGAATCTGAGGTTGAGGGTTATATTCCTACAGATCTTACACTTGAAGAAATTAAGCAGATGTTTGGTTTGGCAGTTCAGCTTGACGATATTCAGATTTATATCAATGGCGTTGGCGTATTCTTCCCGGATACAAAGCCACAGCTTATTGCTGACAGAACACTTGTTCCAGTAAGAATTGTTGCAGAACAGCTTGGTGCTAATGTTGATTGGAATGAACAGCAGCAGATGGTCACAATCACAAGAGATGACCTTTCAATCGTTCTTAAGATTAACAATCAGACAGTAAATGTAAATGGCAATACACAGACACTTGACGTTCCTGCAATGGTAATCGCTGACAGAACAATGGTTCCATTCAGATTTATCTTTGAAACATTCAATATGGATGTTGATTGGTCAGAACAGACGGTTAATGGTTCTACATATACATTTATTACCGCCAACGACAAAAATTATTAATCTACGGCTAATAAAAATGCACAGAGCGCATAAAGCGAAAAGAAAATTTTGTTTAGCTAATGAAAGGATTTGTCCAAATGGACGAATCCTTTTTCTTTGTATTCGCTTTATGCTACAAACGAACTTCGGCTCTCGGCGTACCTTTGTACGCCTTCGGCAACGGTTTTTTCAAAACCTCTCAGTTCGTTTATTTATAACATTTGCTATAGCAAATGTCCAACTATAAGCCTGAACGCAAGTGTTTTGCGAAGCAAAAAGTGCGATAGTGAAGGCTTTAGCAAACGATTTTTCTGTCGCCTATTACGGCTAGTTAAAATGTGTATAACTCATAACGAGATAGAAATAATGTATGAATAAAAAAAGGGCTGTTTAAAAACAAAAATGTTTTTAAACAGCCCTTTTTGTGGGGATAGGTAAAAATGCGTAGAATGGAAAAACTGAACCAAACCGCAAGGTTTGGGTTACCCGAAGGTGTACGAGGGTACATCGAGTGGTGAAGTTTTTTCATAGCATAAAACGATTATTCATAGAAAAATTAATAATTGTTAATTTTTCTACCTTTTGGTTTTTCCTTAATGTTATTACAACATATGTGCTTTACTTATCTCGTTTTATGCGGTCTACACTTTTTTAACATCCCCTTTTTTATTCTTCTATTTCTCGGGTTGTAGTGATATATTCCATACAGTATTCATCTGCTCCGGTAAGGAGTGATGCTGTTGCAATAGCCATTCGCATATCCTTTGTGGCTGGATTGAGGATTGCAGAGTCCATTCCACAGTAGGAGAGGATGTTAATAAATCCACTATTTATAGCTGCTCTTTTGGGAAGACCAAAGGAGATGTTTGATAGCCCACAGGTTATATGAACATTCTCGTTGGATTCTTTTATACCCCTTACAGTATCTGCCACGATTTTTGCTGACTGGTCATTAACGGCACAGGCCTCGGCAATTGCATCAATAAATATGTTTTCTTCCTTGATGCCAATGTCTTTGAGCTTTACAATCAATTGATTAGCATTGTGGATTCTGTCCTTTGCAGTTGCAGGTGTGCCATTATTGTCAATTGGAAGTCCCACTATGCCACAGCCATACTGCGCAACCAATGGTGCAACTTCATTGAAGCGCGCGGTGAGGGTAAGCGAATTAACAATAGTCTTTTTGCCCTTAATATACTCAAGAGCTGTTTTTACAGTATCAGGATTGGTGGAGTCAATCATAATTCCACAATCATAATCCTTTAGTATATCAATGACATATTGCATCTTTTCCCATTCGCCATCGCCAAAGAGAGCTGTGTTAAGGTCCATATATTCACTTCCAGCCTCTAGCTGCTCTTCGATAAGTTTTTTTATGCCATCTGTATCACACTTATCCATAAGCTTGTATACTGACGGGATTGAGCTGTTTAACTTTTCACTAATTATTATCATTGTATTTGCTCCCTTTCTAATTAATCATATTATTGATGTTTTCGATAACCTTACAGCTAAGATCAGTTCTTTTAAGCTGCGTCATAATCATAAAACCATCGCATAGTGGCATATAAGATTTTGCAATCTGTGTGGCATGTTCTATACTAATTTTGGATGCTTCATCTCGGTCTTTTTCATAGAAGCTGTCAACCACCTCTTGTGGGATATTGACACCTGTTACCTCATTGTTTAAAAATACAGCGTTTTTATACCCTGCCACAGGCATAATTCCAAGGATTACAGGCAGACCCAAAACACTACGTGCCCTTTTGATGTTTTCCACTGCATCAGCTGAAAATACAGGTTGCGTCACGAAATATTTAACTCCGCTTTCTTTTTTCTTGATTGCCCTTTTTAGCTCCGCTTCAAAGTTTGTTGCGCCTGCATTAAGCGCTCCACTGATGTAGATTTCATCGCCTGCAAATATATCTTTGTTAAGGGCTGATATATAGCCTGAAAGCTCGTAGGAATTGAATTGATATACGCTTCCCGTTGTCTCCCTGTCCGATGCAGGCACAGGGTCACCTGTGATTATCATTGCATTTCGTATGTTTTCAATGTACATCCCAAGAAGCGCGGATTTCATACCGATTCTGTTTTTATCTCGACAGGTGATATGTGGGATAGCCTCGATGCCTATCTCTCTTTTTATCTTTGCTGCAATCATCATACTGTTTGCTCTTGCCCTAGCGAGGGGAGAATCGGTGATTGATACACAGTCTGCTCCTGACTTCTTTGCCAGCAAGCTTGATTTGCTTAGATATTCAAAGTCCACATCAAATGGTGGGTCAAGCTCTGCGATTATTACCTTTTGTCCTGAGGCAAGCTTTGTTTTAATAATGTTATCCTGTTTTGTCTGGGTTTGCCTGCTTTTATCTGCAATTATACTTTGCGGCACAAAGGTATTGTTATCTATTATGTCCTTTATACTCTTTATATGCTTTGGAGTAGTACCACAGCAGCCGCCAAGAACTCTCACACCGTAGGAGTATAGCTCTGCAACGGTTTTAGCAAAATAAAGTGGGTTGTCGTTATATATAATACGTCCGTTCATAGAGGAGGGATAACCTGCATTTGGCATAACGGTAATGATTTTGTCCCTTATGTCAAGTCGTTTGATAATGCTTCGCATATGGGCAGGACCGCATACACAATTAAATCCGAAACCATTAATGTATGGGATTTCGCCCAGCTCCTCTATAATATCTGTGGCAGAATCACCCTGCTTGGTGTGACCATCCTGATCCACACCAAAGGATATAAGGATTGTCGCATCATTGTTTTTATTATGAATATATTCTGCAATCAGCTTTGCCTTTTTTAGGCTATCAAAGGTTTCGAGAAGGAATTTGTCCATCCCTTCACGAAGAAATATATCGACAGCCTTGCAAAGAGCATCTATGGCGTCCTCATCATCAATTGCATTTACAGGTCCGA
Organism: Eubacteriales bacterium; assembly: GCA_029004515.1. Lineage (GTDB taxonomy): Bacteria > Bacillota > Clostridia > Monoglobales > UMGS1388 > UMGS1388. Next base: position 6,704 of record JAQVYH010000071.1, read on the forward strand.
TATCTGCCCAGATGTGAACATTAGTGCCTCTTGTGGCATCCTTTGCTATATTACAGCCTTCTTTGATAATCTGCTCATAATTTTCAATCATAACAGGGTTTGCCGAGAAGGTATTTGTCTTGATGGCATCTGCCCCTGCATCTATGTATTCCTTATGAATATTAAGAATAGTTTGTCTATCTCTTATATTGGCGTTCTCACATAGCTCTTCGCCTGTGATGGAGTAGTAGTATGTCCCCATTGCACCGTCAAATAAGTAGTATTTTTTATCTGTAAAATTCACATAAATACCCTCCTTATTTAATTACATACAGCTATTTTACCACTAATTATTAGAATTGTCCATAATTTATATGTGCTAAAAAATAAGATGATATCTACTGTAATTTTGATATCATCTTGCTTCTAACTATTATTTTTGTGTTTTATCAGTTGTAGTAACAAACAATTTGTTTTTATATGCGAATAATATCACTACCGCCAGAACCGTTGTTAAAAGTGCAGATAGCGGATAATTAAGCCATAGTCCAGTTAACTTAAATGGTAGCAAGGCGGGTATCAGTAATAATGGAAATACGCAAGAAGAAGAAACGGATATAATCATAGCTTGCGAAGGTTTTTCTAGTGCCATAAAGAAGCATTGTATAGATGTTGCGAGCCATTTTGTTACATATGCAAAGCTAGATATTTTAATTGCGAATACAGCCATATCAAGTATCGTTAAATCTTCAAGAAAGGGTGTTGCAATGGTACTTGGGAATAAGAACATAATTATTCCCCCGACTATTGAAATAGTAGCCCCTGTTGTAAAAATATATTTCTCAATTTGTTTAACTCTGTCAAAGCACTTTGCACCATAATTGTATCCAATGACAGGCTGAAGCGAATCTACAACACCATATAATAGCTGCTCGATAATACCAGCTAAAGTCATTATTACTGTGTAGACTGCAACCCCTTGTTCTCCTCCCATTTTAAGCAGCATAACATTCATAGCGATAGAAAAAAGTCGTCCTGAAATATTGGTAAGAAAAGGGGCAAAGCCATTTTTGTATATCTTGCTTATCATTCCCTTTGAAAAACGAGGCCTCACAAATTTTAGCTGGAGCTTGCCAGGAGCAAATAGTGCAAGAATAAACAACACACATACTATCATTGCAATACAAGAGCCAAGCGCAGCACCTGTGATGCCCAATGGAATCACACGGACGAATAGAAACACAAGGAGGATAGCAAAAAAGCTGAAAAAGATGTTTAGTATCATACTTGTTTTCATTTTTCCGCTGATTCTTAAGTAGTTATCAAGGGCGAATATAAGCGTTGCTATAGGAGAACAGACAGCGTAGATTCTCAAATAACGCACCGCCAGTTCAAGGAGCTCTCCGTCTGCACCAATTAATCTAAGTGCAACAGGCGCACCAAAGAAGATAATAAGTCCGCTTATAATCCCTGTGAATATGGTTAAAAGAATGGAACAGGTAAAGTAGTTGTTTGCCTTGTCATCCTTCTTTTGACCAAGAAAGATAGAGATTGGTACAGATGAACCAACGCCTATAAGTTCTGCCAGTGCAAAGTTCATTATGATAAATGGAAAGGCGATTCCAAAAGCGGCATAGGCGGTAGTACCTAAAAATTTACCTACAAATATTGACTCGAAAACCCCGTAGAGAGAGGATGCGAGCATACTGATACCACCGGGAATGGCAGCCTTCATAAACAATGTAGATGGCCTTGTTTTTAAAAATAGATTCTGACTCATAGGTGTATGCTCCTTAAGGATTATTGATAATCATATTAATCACCTTGTCATTATAGTTGTCTAGATTTTTCATAGATTATTATAGTTTCACTAATGGAATATTATGATACTATGAAACGGCAATATTGTCAATGGATTAGCATTAAAGTTATGCAAACCATTGGATATATATACAGGGGGTATTGCGAAAAATCCGACTTGTGAAAAACTAAATAAAATACTGGCGAAACAAGGAATTATTACTTGACAAATAGGGGTTTTTGTTGCATAATAAAGAGGGCAATTTAAAATGGAGGAATCTAGATGAAGAAACTATTGGCAATTTTACTCGTGCTTACAATGCTCTTTTCAATGTCAGTGTACACTGTATGGGCAGCAGATGAAGAAGACCTTGAGGACAATCTTACTGATGATACTATTAATGACCTTAATAAGGGTCAGGAAGGTTTTGATGAAAACGCAGTACAGGCAGAAGGAGATGACCATAAGAACTCAGAGATTGCAGACGGCGACTATATGCCAACTGATATGACCCTTGAGGATATTAAAAATATGTTTGGTCCTTCACTTAATGGCATTGCACCACAGGATCCAATACAGATTTTCATTGATGATACTTTTGTTAATTTTCCTGATACAAAGCCACAGATTATCGATGACAGAACACTTGTTCCTGTAAGAATTGTAGCAGAACAGTTAGGTGCAACAGTTGGTTGGGACGAGGCACAGCAGAAGGTTACGATCACAAGGGACAACCTTACAATCATCTTAACAATTAATAACAACACAGTATATGTTAACGGTGCCCCACAGGTTCTTGATGTTCCTGCTATGGTAATTTCAGGCAGAACTATGGTTCCGTTCAGATTTATATTTGAGACCTTCAATATGCGAGTTGAATGGGCTGAAGAGAACAGGAACGGAGCAGTTGTCTCAGTTATCAGAACATACAGTAACTAAACACAGTAGTCACATAATCCGTTCAGACATTAGTCAGGGCGGATTGTTTTTTTATTTTATAAGAAAATACGTACTTTAATTGCAATTGAATAAAAAAATCTTCATAAAAAACCAACGCATTTAGTCTTATTTGCCGAAGGAGATTTTTTTATAATAACAGGAGGTTATTTATTTGAATAACAAAGTCGAGAAATTTCTACTAAAAGTACAAAAGCCATCTCGTTATACAGGTGGGGAGTACAACAGTATTGTAAAGGATAATAAGGAAAATCTTATCCGATTTGCTTTTTGCTTCCCTGACACCTACGAGGTAGGTATGAGCCATCTCGGTATGCGCATACTTTATGGAATGTACAATGAGCGACCTGACACCTGGTGCGAGAGAGTATTTGCACCATGGGAAGATATGGAACTACTTATGCGTGAGAATGACGTTAAGCTATATGGTCTTGAGAGTGGTGACCCTATTTGTGATTTTGATTTTGTAGGCTTTACTCTTCAGTATGAAATGAGCTATTCTAATATTTTGAATATGCTTGAACTTGGTGGTATTCCACTCCTTGCAAGCGAAAGAGGAGAGGATATGCCTTTCGTTGTTGTTGGCGGACCTTGTGCATACAACTGTGAGCCTATAGCTGATTTTGTTGACCTTGTTCTTCTTGGTGAGGGCGAGGAATTAAACAGCGAGATTTTGGATTTATATGCCCAGTGGAAGAATAGCGGTAAATCCCGTCACGAATTTCTTGTTATGGCATGCGCAATTGAGGGAGTATATGTACCGTCATTTTATGATGTGGAGTACAACGAGGATAATACTGTTAAGAGTATTACGCCAAAATATGACTTTGCTCCGAGGTCAGTTCGCAAGAGAATAGTTGAAGATTTAGATAAAGTTTACTATCCAACAAATGTTATTGTTCCGTCAACAGAAATCGTTCACGATAGAATGATACTTGAACTTTTCCGTGGTTGTGGCAGAGGATGCAGATTCTGTCAGGCTGGTATGGTATACCGTCCAATACGTGAAAAAAGTGCAGAGACTCTTATAAAACAGGCACAAGAGCTTATTGAAAGCACAGGTTATGAGGAGATTGCTCTTACATCTCTTTCAACAAGTGATTATACACAGCTTAAAGAGCTTTGTGATGGACTACTAAAGATTACCGAGGAGAAAAAGATTGGTCTTTCTCTCCCATCACTTCGTGTTGACAACTTCAGCGTTGAGCTTATGCATAAGATTCAGAAGGTGAGAAAGAGTGGTCTTACATTTGCGCCTGAAGCGGGCACACAAAGGCTTCGTGATGTTATTAATAAAAATATTTATGAAGAGGATTTAAGGCGCTCTGTATCCCTTGCATTTGGCGGTGGATGGAGTGGTGTTAAGCTCTACTTTATGATTGGGCTTCCAACTGAAACAGATGAGGATATTGTGGGCATTGCTTCTCTTGCACAGCTTGTTGGTGATGAATACTTCAAGACTCCAAAGGAGCAGAGAAACAGAGGACTATCTGTTACTGTAAGTACCTCTACCTTTGTTCCAAAGCCTTTCACCCCGTTCCAGTGGGAACCACAGATTCCACAGACTGAAACTGTAAGAAGACAGGAGCTTCTTAAAAAGGCTCTTAATCAAAAATGGACAAGATATAATTGGCATGATAGCAAGACAAGTTACCTTGAGGGCGTATTTGCAAGAGGTGACCGTAGACTTAGTAAGGTATTAATAGCCGCACATAATAACGGATGCAAGTTTGACGGTTGGTCAGATTTATTCAACTATGATGGTTGGATGTCAGCCTTTGAGCAGGAGGGTATCGATCCTGATTTCTATGCTCTTCGTCGCAGGGAGCTTGACGAAGTTCTTCCTTGGGATCATATTGATGTGGGCGTTACAAAAGACTTTCTTAAGAGTGAATGGGAGAAAGCTCAGAAGGGCGAAACAACCGTTCAATGTAGAGAGGGATGCTCTGGCTGTGGTGCTATGAGCTTTGAAGGGAGTGTTTTCTGTGGCTGATATGACAAATATTGCAAACAGACCCCATGTTAAGCTTCGTGTTACATTCAGCAAGAAGGGAAGAGCTGCGTATATCTCGCATCTTGACCTTCTTCGTACCTTTATAAGAGCGCTCCGCAGGGCACAGATTCCTGTTAAATACTCAGAGGGCTTTAATCCTCATGCACAGCTTACCTTTGCTCTGCCTTTGGCAGTAGGAGCAACAAGTGAATGTGAGCTTGTGGATATTACACTTACTAATCCAATTGATGTTGCAGAGGCTGTTAAGAATCTTAGCAAGGCTCTTCCAGAGGGTATAACAGTAAATGAAGCACAGCTTGTTTATGGGTCATTCCCAGAATTTAGGATGGCAAGATATACTCTTACAATCGAGAATGATTCCCCTATAACAGACAAGCTTAAGCAGGATATTGTGGATGTTTTCCGCCTTACGGGAGTTATGGTTGAAAAGAAGACCAAGAAGAAGACAACAATGGTAAATATCCTTGAACATATTTATGAGTTTAAAATCGAAAAAGCAGAGGGTAATATCCTTACTTTCAATGCTATGCTATCAGCAGGTAATGAATTCACATTAAAGCCTGACCTTGCCATTAGTGGTATCAGCTCCGCTTGTGAAGGATTTAACCCTGTATTTATGGGCATTCACAGAACAGAAATATTGACTTAATTGCCTAATAATGGTATAATGAGTTCAAGTAAAATTGAACTCAATGAATTGCCTTCGGCGTGAATTGGAATCTTACGATTTCATGAATTGAGCCGTTGACTCATGAATTGTGCTAACGCACATTAAAGGCAATTTAATTCATGATGTGAAACATCAATTCATGGCTATGCCAATTCATGACAACGTAGTTGTCAATTCATTAAAATGGAGAATTATATATGAAAGAAAATAAACTTATAGAACTTTCAAAACAGTTTGCGGTTGATATAGTGAATTTGTGTACTGAAATCAAAGAAAATAGAAAAGGAAATGTGCTATTAAATCAGCTTTTAAGAAGTGGAACAAGTATTGTGCTAATATTCATGAAGCAAATTATGCTGCCAGTAAAGCTGATTTTGTAAACAAATTTCAAATTGCATTAAAAGAATGTTATGAAAGCGATTATTGGTTGGGACTTTTTAAAGATACAAAAATGATAACAGAGCAGGAATATCAAAGTATATATGATAAATGCAGCAAAATTCGTAAGCTGTTAATTTCGTCAATTACTACAGCAAAGAAAAATCAAAGCGAGGATAATAAATGAAATCATAAAAGATAATTGTTCCTATAATATGGATTGCATCCATATTGTTCACTGATTATATAATTATAAGGATACACAAC
>JAQVYH010000072.1 GCA_029004515.1 Eubacteriales bacterium
CTCCTCTGTAAGGTTCATGATCCGCTGCCAGTCAATCGATCCTTCAAAAAGAGAAGTATCTTCAGACTGGTACCATAATCCTGCCCTCAACAAAGCAAACAGCTGTTGAGCTACTTTATCGTTATAGTGGGTTCGTTGAGATTTGTTGTTCATAAATTCTGGTTATGCCTCCCATCTCATCAGGCATCGACCGTTATTGTCGGTCAGTACCTTGAAGCCATGTTTCTTATAGAGGTTGAAGGCTGGTGCATTTTCTTTATAGACCACCAGGTCAATATACTTGAAATTGATCGAGCGCGCATAGTCTTGAGCGGCTTTCAGAAGAACAGTTGACAGACGCTGTCCTCTGAATTCATGCTTCGTATGAGTGAGCGTGATAAATCCCTTCTCGCTTGGAAGATCATAAAAGTAAGAGGCAGTCAATCCTGCCACTTCTCCATCTACCACAAGCACAAATGTAGTAGAGAGCGTATGCACCTTCTCTACGAATGCATCCACATCTATTCTGCTCGTCAGGGGCTCATAGAAGTCGTTATCGTGCTCAAGTACATACTCCTTAAAGAATGCAGTTGCAGGCTTGCCTACATATACTGTCTGCTTCTCATTGAGAGTATGTACTTGCTCTATCTTACTCAGAACATTTTTAATATATATCATATCTTTATGTCTCGTTGAGGGGTACGTTGCTGGCTCAGTTTACTGGTCTTCTGATCGCCAGTGATTACCTGCACATCCTTATGCGAAAGCACATTGACGATAGTCTGCCAGAACACCATGAAGTCGGTCTTGAAAGAAAGATGCTCTACATAGTACACGTCCATCTCCAGACGCTTGTCCCAAAGCAGATTGTTGCGACCATGAACCTGAGCATAACCAGTAATACCTGGGCGAACAGAATGACGCTTTGCCTCTCTTTCGGTATAATAAGGCAGGTATTCCACCAAAAGCGGACGAGGGCCTATCAGAGCCATATCGCCCTTCAACACATTGATAAACTGAGGGAGCTCGTCAATCGAAGTTGCCCTTACAAAGCGGCCCACCTTGGAGAGTCGCTTTGCATCAGGCAAGAGATTGCCATTTTCATCCCTTTCGTCAGTCATCGACTTGTACTTGATCACATTGAATATCTTCTCATCCTTTCCAGGTCTTGGCTGGAAGAAGAATGTACCTGCACCCTTGTTGGCAAAATGCAACCATATCGTAATGACAAGCAAGAATGGGCTCAAACAGAGAAGCACACACAATGCAAATGTAAAGTCAAATACTCGTTTGAATATATTATACATTGAAATGATGTTTTGGATCATCAAAAATCTCTTCGCTATCCAAGATGATAGGCTCTACATCTACATCGCGAAGGAAGATGTATGGCTTGTCATAGTGATAGTATGGAGCACGCTCGACATTGTCGCAATTGCCATCTTCCATAATGCGGATGGTATCCTCAATGAGGTCGAAACCTACATGTGCCATTACACCAGCGTATGCCATGTGGCGGATATTCACCTCTGTTACCTTCAGGTTGCCATCCTTGTCTTCCTTCAGATCGAACGAAAGGATGCCATGAGCAGTTACATTGAGTTTTTTCTCCAGATACTTGATGCAACGGTCGCAGAACTCGTTAATGTAGTCATCATTGAGGAAACGGCCGAAATGGGTGTTACCGGTTACGTGAGAAGGGGCTATACTTGCCATCACATATTCTGCACACTCCAGGGCAGCACCCTTCACATACTCGCCATTGTAGTAGAGCATCTCGTTAGCCAAGTGACGACCGGTGAGGAACTCGCTTACCGTAAACTCTGGAATGAAGCTGTTGATGAACAGCCAGCTCTTGTAGCTGCTGAGGTCGTTGAGCTTCAGTGAACCCAAACCACCAGTACCGTTGGTAGCACGAATCCAGCAAGGGAAGCCGATCTCACGTTCCACCTCTTCGAACTTAGGATTCTCCTGAGTTACCTTGATGGTCTTAGGAATGAATACTGTACCTTCAAGAGCCTCTGCCATGATACCCTTATCCTTCAATGAAAGGCTAAGGAGCTTGCAACCCATGAAAGTAGGGCAAGGGAACTTGCCTTTCTTCTCATAGTACTCACCCCATTCCACGATTTCACTCTCTGGCTGCACGAAAGCATAGTCGATGTTCTTCTCCTTCACGAGCTTTTCAATCCAAGGGAAATACTCTTGAGTGTTACAACGAGGGCAGATGTAATACTCATCCACCAAACCCTTCATGAAGAAGCCCATAGCCTTCTTCTCAATGTCACAACCGATAATCTTATAATCGGGATGGTTTTCTCTGATAATGCCGGTTATTGAACGAGGAGTAAGGCCACCGATACCTGTTACGAGAATTGTTTTCATACAATTACTGATTTTGTACGTTATATTTTTAATTATAGATACTTTTCCAATAGGGTCTTCATTCCCTTGCCAGCAGGCATCTGCCATACACGAGCTCCCCAATCATGATTGCCTTCAATGAGCAGTGGTCCATCCTGCTTGATAGCCACATCCCAACCAATACATCTGTTATCAGGATATTTGGCTGCAGCCTTCTTGCACATCTCTTTAACTTCCTTCCAATAAGGTATCTGAAATCCAATGAGTTTGATGCCTGATACAGGATGAACGTCACACAAAGATTGAGTAATATCGAAGGAATAGCCCTGGGACTCAATCACGCCAGTCTCAACATTTACCTTACAGGTGATTCCGCCAGAGGAGAGGTTATCTGTATTATTGTAGATTCCCATTCTGAGACTTGTGCCAATGATATCAACAGAACCATCAGTTTTCAACAGAGTGATGAAGCGAACCGTATTCAAACTGTTAGGCGACAAGCCCTGGAGAGCCTCATGCTGAATAACGAACTCTTCCAAAATATCATAATGTTCAGCAATCGCCTGGGTCTGAATGTTTTTTGCATTCACCTCCTCACCAGAGAGGATTTTAACATTCTTACCGCCGCCACCTGTTGAACGCTTCAATACGATCTTCTGCTTGCCATTAATGAATCTCACAATGTCATTTACAGAGGCAGTTTCTGGATTCAGTAATCCTCTACTCACAAACTCCTGATACGCCACATCAAACTTGTTTTTGTCAGCAAGAATTTCACGTTTTGAAGGTGGATTCATTTTCTTCTGATACTCATACATGAAACCCATTGATGCGTATTCTGATCTTTGCTGAGCCGTCTTATTATAGAAGCCGTAATAGAAATATTCGTGCAATGCAGTTCCATACTTCAGTGAACATCCTATCATATCCCAAATCAGATTTGATTTGCTGATACCGGTTGTAGAGTGAACAAACTTCAAATGCTGTTTCAGTCGTAGCCAATTGGTTATCTTGACGTAATAGAGCAAGTAAATTAATCGTTTCATTTTGCCAATCTTTTTTTCATTGATTTATATACATAAAAGTTGTTTTCCCATATATGAAGCAGAAATTCAAACTTCCTACATAAATTATATGTTTTTGCTACAATTCTTTTCCTACGTACGCTCCAAAAATGATCTTTTTTTATTAGAATTTTATTTGGATCAATACGTCTAATTGAATATGGTTTATAATATTTATTATGTATAAGGTCGCAGGATGGTTCAATAAGATTTTTTGTATTTATTTTTAAACAATATGATTTTTGTGTTTCAACAGAAAAGTTTTCATCAAACACAAAATTACCCATACTATACATAATTAGTGAGTTTCTATATATCTCAATGGGTTGAAATACATGAGGATGATGACCATGAATAATGTCAAATCCTGAATTAATCAAATTATGAGCAAGTTCGACTTGCTCTTTGTCTGGATATGTGATAAATTCAGTGCCCCAATGAATAGACATGATCCAGATATCCCCATCAATCTTTTGTTGTGGCAATGATAACTTTGAGAGAAGATCTGAATAATTTGCTGTAAAGATAGGAACATCCCAATCAATTAATGAACATCCCCAAAAAAACAATTTGGCATCATGAATACTTATTATTGTAGGAGTGTTGTTTTCACCCGCAACAACAAATCCTTTTTCTTTTAGTTTTGCAATTGTGAACTTTGTTCTTTCTGGGCCTCTCTCCCAAAAATGATTATTGGCGATATTTACAATTCTTACAATTGATTCAGGAATGATATCCAAACTTGAAACTGTAGATGAATAAATTGAACTTTCAAAGTCATCAAAGTTGAAGTCATCTGGTGCGAGAGAATATTCAAAATTATATACGACTGCATCAATATCTTCAAATAGTTCCTTCTTTATACTATCTGGAATAAAATCTTTATAATTGTGACCATACTTTGTTCTAATACCTCTTCCCAAATGATACAAATTTTCACCTGCCATAATATCACCTAAGAATAATATATTTGCATATCTTTCAACCATAACGTTTAATTATTTTATTAATATATTCGTCAGAAGATATAAATTGAATGTCCGGCCATTTTTCAATAGCCTTTTTTAATAGACTGTCTAACATTTTTAATCCATTATCTCTATTCTTTACATCTATTCCTCCTACATAATTTACACGATGAGTTGAAATAATAGCAGCCTTACCCCAATTGAATGCACCTTGTATTTGACACAAACAAAAATCTATGGCATCAATATGTGCTAACAGTGGGTCAAACACGCAATTTCTATTGTACATTAGCTGTTGGTATTCGTTTCTCTTAGCATAGTCTGCTTTAACCCACCCTCCTTTACCATTAGGTTCGTAACGTCTAGAATTGTGTATTCCTACAATTCCCTTGTTTAATAAAATCTCATCAAAATAAGGACTAGAAACGCCATTGGAAGGAGCAAAAGTAATTGGTTGGATGCCAAATATTTCCCTAATTAATTCATAACCATCACCCAAGGCTTTTCCCAACCATATTTTTTCTGTCTCTGTATTAAAGAATAAGGTTGGACGGAAAGATTTAGCAATATGATGGTCTGGCAAAATATTTATTGAATAAAAATGCTCATCAAATGCATCCAATACCGTTTTATTGTTTGCTTTTAATGCTTCCATCCACAGGGGCACACACAAATGTTCACGACCATGATATTCTGGAGAGATGTATCGTTTATTAATACCTTCTCTCCATGCATTTATAGTTGACTCTCTATCTCCTGTTTTATCCAAGGTGTCAAGAAACGTTTCGTAAAAATACTCACTGTAATCGCTATCTTTTATTTTATCAAAATCAGGATTTGTTGGATTAATAAAAGTAGATACAATGGCAGGATTACCATTTATATCTTTATATTTATCAAGAATCTCATACAATGCTGTAAGATCTTCAGCCTTGGCTATAGTGTCATACTTATCGTATTTTTCTGGACAAGTTAAGATTCCTTTTTTTAACAGCCTGTCATAAGATTCCCTTGAGGATATACGATTGCTTCCCCAATCATCACTCTCGAGAATTAGGTATTTACCCGGTAGTCTATATCCACTTTGGATATTTCTAATGTTTGAGATAATATGTCTTTTAATTGAAGCCATTTGATTTTATTTTAAAAATAATTTCGCATTATCTGGAGTAAACTTGAAAGAGGTTTTTCTAGAATTAGCTTTTAGCAAATTTTGATAATCTCTATCAGTGTATACTGTTTTTATATATCTTGCCATTTGTAGGATTTCATTCTTATCAAATCTCCTTCCTACATTATTTTCTACAACTAGATTGCCAAGTTCTGAGTCTTCAGATGTTAGACACAACAAAGCTGCTCCTACAGACATGAGCGCATTAACCTTACTCGGAATAGATAAACCTGTTTGCTCAGATGACGTAGTAACCACACCTATATCAGCAGAACCGATAGAGAACGGAATTATTTCATTAGGCTGGTACGGTAAAACTGTACAATTCTTAAGACCATAATTTATTATCTTTGATTCTACTACTTTCTTTTTCCCTCCTTCACCAATAAACAAAAAATGTATTGAAGATTCACCTTTTAACTCATTAGCCACATCGACAAGCGCATCAATATCATGAGTATATCCCATATTACCAGAATATAACACAATAAACTTGTCTTGAAGATTTAAGTCTTTTAAAAATGAGTTATTCTGCTTTTCGACTGGAACCATATGCTCATTATGTGTCCAGTTATAAACTACTTTGATTTTTGATTCATTCACGTGTTGTCCTACAATCTTTTTCATCTCATTGCTGATGGTAAAAACATCCTCTGCATTCGAGAAAACTCTTTTGTTTGCCCATGTCCAGAATTTTGCAATAACAGATTGTCTAGATATTATTTTTTGTGATATTAATGTGTCCGGATATATATCGTATATTAGGATAGAATATTTTTTTCGACTAAAAAACGGAACAAAAGTATTGAAAGGAGGATTGGTAATTAGAAACAATTCTGTACTGTTATTTTTTAAAGCAAGATGTATAATTAAATGAAAAAATGAAATAGTCCAAGAAATAAAGCGTTTAGAAAAACTTTTGTTATTGTATTTCATGGTTTTTGTAATTAACACTTCCTTGTCTGGTCTCGATGGCCTTATGTTAATTACGCCAGCAAACAACTCTGTTTTATCATATTTGCCACACCTGTTAAATTCATTTACAACGTCAACAGTTAAGCACCCAGTACTCTGATTTGCTATAAGAATATTCGGCTTCATAATATATTTTTATTATATAATTCTATGTATTCCTGATATCTGTCTTCTTTATTAAAAAGATTTTCTGCACGAGTTCTGCACCTTTTTCGTAGCTGTTCTCGATCTTGATTACACATAAATTCTATTGTACTCTTGAGTAAAACAATGTCACCAGTATGTATTGCGATTCCAGTATCATGATCGAATGCTTCGCAACTCCCTCCTGTTTGATAAGAAATGACGGGTGTACCGCATGCCAATGCCTCAATATTTGTAGTAGGGAAATTATCGCTATATGTTGGGTTAACATAAACTGAACTTGCAGAATAGATTTCTGCGAGTTCTCTTTGATTCGAAGTGCGCTCAATTCCAATAATACCTTCAGGTAGCATAGCAATTTGATTTCTTGATAAGCCAACTAAAACAATCACGTAGATATGATTCAGTTTATCTCTTAACTTAATGAAGTCATCAAGGCCCTTACGTTTGCTCCAGGGTGAAGCAACACCTAGTACAATATTATTTTCTTGAATATTATATTTAATCTTAAAAGTAGAATTATTGATATTAAAAACATTTAGGTCAACGCCATTGTGTATGGTCAATACGTTTAAATCTTTCAATAAAGAGTAATCCATTAACCCCTTGAGCCAATTTGATACTGGTATTAGAGTGATGTTTTTATTTGCAAATAACACTTTTTTCAAATTAAAAGAACTATCTGTATGATCAAATATTGAATGTTTAGGAAAATCTTTATGAAGCGGACAATCTCCACAACCACACTTCCACTTATCACACTTAAAATAATTTAAGAATGTGCAACCGCCTGTAAAAGACCAACAATCATGTAATGTCCAAATAATTTTTATTTTTGTGGAATTAAGATACTCAAATAATAACTTAAAGTTTATATAATACCCATGAATATTGTGTAAATGTACAATGTCCGGATTATATTCTTTTATTTTTTTGATTAAATTCTTAGTTGGTATAATTGATCCTAGACTGTCCAGACCAAGTGCCCGATGATAGATGAATGCATGTAGATACTCCTCAAAATTATTCCCAACTTTATAATTGGGCAAAGTTGTTTTTCGACCATAGCGTGAACTATGAGCGAATAACACCTCATATCCATTGTTCTGAGCTGTCACTCCAATTTCATTAGCGATTCTTCCTGTAGATCCAATATTACAAGCCGCATTGAGAATTAATACCTTTTTCATAAAATTATCCATTTACAATTAATTTGAAAATAGAACGAAGCATTATGAACTCTGATTTGATGTCGAGGCCTAACGCAGGATTTTTACACAATATATAATTCTTGAAAAACTTTAATAGATATGATACTTTTCTATCCAGAGAAAATTTGTATTTAGCTAACTGCATATTTACATAGCACTTATCGCTTTTAGATAATTTAAGGTGTTCAGGAACAAGCTCCCACCCCTTTAGGCATCTCTTTCGGATTTCTGTACCTCTGTATGTTTGAGAGACTCCAATCTGAGAATAATATATACTTCCCACAATGCTTTCGTAATAAAAACTCATAGATTTTTGTATGGGTTGAATATCGTATAAAATTTCAGATAATATTACTCCCCCATCTAGAGATACAGGTTTACACAAATTTATTGTTCCTCTAGATACAAATGTAGATCTTATGTATATATAGTTCCTTAGTTTTAAACTTGTAATATGCTTTTTGTTATTTACTTTTGAATTTCGTACGACGACTTCTTTTCCATTAGGCTTCACGATTTTCCAGTCAAAGAACATCATAAACCGATCTTTTGCATTTAATTTCTTTTTGTTGCAGAAATATTGTACTTGTTTGAAAAAACCGTCACAGAAGGCATCATCACCGGCGACAATGTAATACAAATCTGCATCACCTTTAATTTCTAATAAATGATTAAAATTTCCATAAACCCCTAGATTAACAGGATTCTCATGTAATTCTATCAGATTCGGATATCTTGCAATGTACTCATTTATTACTTTTGTGTTATTGTCTGTGGACTTGTCATCAGAAAGAATAATTTTGTTTATACCATAATCTTTCTGACATATGATAGAATCTAGAAATCTACCAATATATTTCTCATGATTGTATGTTACAACTAAAATATTGATCTTCATAGATTGTATATATATTGATCTGTTATATAATCTGATGTTACCTTATCTGAAAATTTAAAAGATGGCAAAATACGGTGCTCGTCCATGTATTTTAATGCTTCCGACAATGCGAACACGTTAACCTTTTCATCTTTTAAATTAGGGGTTATTATTCCATCTTCTGTGATAAATAAATCATTTAGATTGTCTTTGTAACTATCATAACAATTCATTATTTCCCATACACCTCTTGTAGAGTTTGTCGTTATGATTGGAGTTCCTATACAAAGAGCTTCTATTAGAACACCAGGTAATCCTTCGCTTCTTGAGCATGATACTAGCATAGATGCACTTTTCATATATTTATATGGATTAGTTTGTTCTCCAATATAATGAATAAAAGCCTTATCATCCCCAGATAATGTAACCATAAGTTCTTTCCAACTATATTCTGCTTCTGCACCCATGAATACCAAGTCATACCCCTTCTTAGATAGTTTTGATAATACATATGCTTTTAGTAAACGTTCAGGTGCTTTGACCTTTTCTAATCTTCCACAATACAATATATATTTTCTGCCTGAACCTATTAATGTGTCTTCAATGAGTTCAAGTGCTTTTTTGCGAATCATATCATCTGGGTGGACATTGTAAACAACTCTAATTTTATCTTTCACTATCCAAGGATAATTGAATGCAATAAATCCTTTTACTTCTTCGCTAACACAACTAAAAGAATCAAGTCGTGGATAAATATATCTATATGAGAATTGCGATAAAAAGTATTGGAATTTTAATTCTTTTATTTGGGTATTAGGAGCATGGAACACACCTATTTTTCTATCTCTATATGGCACTATTGCATTAAGTGTAGAACATGCGGGCAGTGTAGATATTGTTATAGTTGGCTGAAAGATAGTTTTGATTTTGTACAGCCAAACAAGTCTTGAGAAAATAGATAATAGATTTGCTAGAAAATTTTGTTTCTTGCATGAATAATAATCACAATCTTCCAATACATCTAAGCCTGCTTGATATTTATGGATGCAAACAATTTTTACTTCTACATCTTGCCTTTTTAGGAAGCCTTTATATAGATTGGCAGAACATTTTGCTATTGTACCCTTGTTACTTGGGGACACAATAAGTATTTTTGTTTTATTCATTTGCAGGTATTAATAAGATTCCCAAGCTGATCAGACGTTATAAATTCAACATCTGGGTATTTTTGTACTATTTGAGCAAGTAGCCATTTGAGTGCTTTTAAGTTGCACTTTCTGTTAGATTCGACTATTCCACCGATTACATTTAGTCGATGCATACTAATTATAGCAGGTTTACACCATCTAAATGCGATACTGACCCTTTTTAGACAATCTGCTGCACTTGAAATTCCCTGACTTGGTTCAAAATGACAATTTCTAACTAGATAAAGCAATCCTGCATTTGATTTTTTTCCAAGATAATTATCTTTTTTATAGATAAAAGTTGTATCATCGTCCAAAGGTATATGTTGACTAGGGATGCCTTGGATATATTTCACACCATTTGACAGAAGTATAGGTTCTATTTTGGGATTCCATGTATAAGTGGTTGCAATGAACGATTCTGACTTATAACCAAATATTTGTTCAAACAATTGCTGTCCTTCTGTGATGATGGTGTCATATTCTACAATATCCTCATTAAGCCCAGAGTTAAATGCTCCCATATAATTATTTTTTATACGAGCATCAACTAAAGAAGTCAAGCCGAATGTACCAAGATCGAAAGAAAGTCTAGTTACTTCCTCCCCTGACTGCAAGGTACGAAGCCATTTCTTTACATTTAGGTGCTCACGACCATGGAGCTGAGGATGAAAGATTCCGGCTGCCATTCCTTGCTTCCAAAGCTCGAATGCTCCTTCATGTTGCTTATCACGCTTCAAGGTCTCTGTAAATGGCTCGTAGAAATACTCCTTAAAACCAGACTCCTTGATTTTATCAAACAACGGATTTGCTACAACGGTATCAGCCGTAAGTACAGCATGACGACCATTCTTGTCCTTTACAGAAGTCAGCACCTCAAAGAGTGCCTCAAGATCTTCTGCTGTTGCCAGACAGTCGTACCGGCAGTAAGGATCTTTATCAACCCGCACGCCCTTATCAAGGAACTGCTGATAAACCTCACGTGAAGGCATACGCACACTTCCCCAATCATCACTCTCTATGACAACAATTTTTTTATTAGTATGCCAACCTGGAATGTTGATTAAATTCCTTGTTATTTTTTGTTTAATATTCATATTCTCAACCATTTTTTTAATCTGTACAGGTTGATGGTATCGAACCATAGTTCGACAAGTTCACTACAAGTATGCCGACCCTCCTGTGCAGCCTGTTGACCTTATTGGACTTACTTGAACTCGTTAATGAGGCGAACTACTTCTGCTACTTCCTCAAGCGTAATAGTAGGACCAATAGGGAGACTCAGCTCCTCATCAGCTAGACGTTCGGTGATAGGAAGGCTCAACTGGGGTACATTCCAAGACTCCTTACTATAGCATTCCTGCATGTGAGGTGGAATTGGGTAGTGACATACGGTACCAACACCATTATCCTCAAGATAGTCGTGCAGACGGCCACGATTCTCCTTGCCCTTTACAATGATTGGGAAGAGATGGTATGCGTTCTGCTCGTCTGGAAGAAGGTCAGGAAGGGTGATGAGAGGATTGTTGATGTGCTCGTAGTAGTAGTGAGCAACTGTTTTACGCTTTGCGTTATCCTCAACAAGGTGCTTCAGCTTCACGTCAAGAACTGCTGCCTGAATCTCATCCAGACGGCTGTTGCGACCTGTGTACTTGAAGACATACTTCTTCTGAGAGCCATAGTTTGCGAGAGCGCGAACAGCTGCAGCAAGCTCAGGATCGTTGGTGGTAACAGCACCACCATCACCAAGGGCTCCAAGGTTCTTGCCAGGGTAGAACGAGTGACCAGCAGCATCACCAATAGAGCCGGTTACGCGACCATCGATATGCTTACAGCCATGGCTCTGAGCGCAATCCTCGATAAGCTTTAGATTGTGCTTCTTGCAGATCTCACAAATCTTATCGGTATATGCAATACGGCCATAGAGGTGCACGATAGCGATTGCTTTGGTGCGAGGAGTGATGGCAGCCTCAATGAGGTCATCGTCAATCTCGAGGGTATTGGGCTTTGGCTCGATGTTGACAGGAACCAATCCGTTTTCTGTGATGGAGAGGGTGGTTGCGATATAGGTGTTTGCAGGTACGAGCACCTCATCACCCGGTTGCATTACGCCCATCTCGATATAAGCACGGAAGATCCAGATGAGGGCATCCAGACCGTTTGCACAACCGATGGTGTACTTGGTTCCGATGAACTCAGAGTAGTCCTTCTCGAATTTATCGTTTTCAGCACCCTGAAGGTACCAGCCATTGTTTACAACACGAGTTACAGCCTCGTTGATCTCTGCTCCATGAAGAGCGGTTACGTCCTTGAGGGACAGGAAAGCAATATTATTCAGATCTGTATCGTCTTATAATGTTTCACCAGATTCTTCACACCACTTGTCGAAGCCAATGCCATCCCAGGGCATGTTGCGTTCAAAGTTTCTTTGCCAAGGATATTGGCGTTTGTGACTGATTTGATTAAAGAAAGGAGCTTTACTAAT
>JAQVYH010000073.1 GCA_029004515.1 Eubacteriales bacterium
CTGTTGACATAAAAGAAGATGACACCCCCGAATCATTACAGAAAAGAGTAATGGAGCAGGCAGAGTGGGAGATACTGCCACAGGCAGCAGAAATGATATCTAAAGAAATAGCAGAAAGGAAGAATAACTGATGAATGTATATGAAAGCAAGACAATGGGCGAGCTTGTAGCGGGCAACTCCTATGTAGGTCGTGGTATTGTAATCGGTAAGAGCCTTGATGGCACAAAGGTGGCTTTTGCATATTTTATTATGGGTCGTTCTGAAAATAGCAAGAACAGAATCTTTCAGGAAGAGGGCAGCGATGTTACTATCTATCCTTTTGATGAATCAAAGGTTGAGGACCCATCACTTATCATCTACTCTCCTGTAAAAGTTTATGAAAACAATGTTATTGTTACAAATGGTGACCAGACAGACACAATTTATGACTTCCTTGCTGATGGCAATACATTTGAACAGGCTCTTGAAACAAGAGAGTTTGAACCAGATATGCCAAATTTCACTCCAAGAATCAGCGGTATGATTACCATTGATGAGGGTGATTTTACTTATAAGATGAGTATATTAAAGAGTGCTGATGCACAAGGCACAGCTTGCAGTAGATATACATTCTCATATCCTGCGCTTAGTGGTGTTGGAAGCTTTATTCATACTTATGTTTGTGATGGCAATCCAATCCCAACATTTATGGGTGAGCCTGAGCGTACAGTTATTCCTAATGATATAGATGAATTTACAAATGAAATATGGACAAGTCTTGATGAAGATAATAAAGTTTCCCTCTATGTAAGGTATATCGACCTTGCAACCGGAGAGGCAGTAAGCAGACTTATCAATAAAAACAAATAATTAAAGGAGTTTAATTATGAAAGAATTTGAACTTAAGTATGGTTGTAATCCCAATCAGAAGCCATCAAGAATATATATGGAAGATGGTGGCGACCTTCCGATTGAAATTCTTTGTGGCCGTCCAGGATACATCAACTTTCTTGATGCATTCAATAGCTGGCAGCTTGTACGGGAGCTTAAGGAGGCAACAGGTCTTCCTTGTGCTACATCTTTCAAGCATGTAAGCCCTACATCAGCTGCAGTTGGTGTTAAGATGGATGAGGGTCTCAAAAAGGCTTGTTTTGTAGATGATATTGAGGGTCTTGATGATTCACCTCTTGCAACAGCTTATGCAAGAGCAAGGGGCACAGACAGAATGTCATCGTTTGGTGACTGGATTGCCCTTTCAGAAAAGTGTGATGTTACAACAGCAAAGCTGATTGCTCGTGAAGTATCGGATGGTGTTATCGCTCCTGATTATGACGATGATGCGCTTGAAATACTCAAGGGTAAGAGGAAGGGTAGCTATAATATAGTAAAGATTGACCCAAACTATATTCCTAAAGAAAAGGAATGTAAACAGGTTTTCGGTGTTACATTTGAGCAGGGCAGAAACAACTTTAAGATTGACGAGGGTCTTCTTGATGAGATTGTTACTAAAAATAAGAACATCCCTGACGATGCAAAGAGAGATTTAATTATCGCTCTTATCACTCTTAAGTACACACAGTCCAATTCAGTTTGCTATGCAAAGGACGGACAGGCTATCGGCGTAGGGGCAGGTCAGCAGTCAAGAATCCATTGTACTCGTCTTGCTGGTAGCAAGGCTGATATTTGGCACTTAAGACAGTGCGAAAAGGTGCTTTCTCTTCCATTTAAGGATGAGGTTAAGCGTCCTGACAGAGATAATGCAATTGATATTTATATCTCTGATGATTATGAAGACCTGCTTGAAGATGGTGTATGGCAGACATTATTTACAGAAAAGCCACAGCCACTTACAAGAGAAGAAAAGAAGGATTACCTTGCAACTATTACTAATGTATCACTCAGCTCTGATGCTTTCTTCCCATTTGGCGACAATATCGAAAGAGCAAGCAAGAGTGGCGTTAAATATATCGCACAGCCTGGCGGCTCGATTCGTGATGACAATGTTATTGATACCTGTGATAAATACGGTATGGCAATGGCATTTACAAAGATGAGATTATTCCACCATTAATTTATTTCATAAGCTAAATAAAGAAATTTAAGAAACGAAATCAAGGAAGGGTTGAGTTGTAAATGGGAATTAAAAACTTTCTAAAGAGAAAAAAGGTTGAAGTTTCATTAAAGAGATATGGTATTGATGCACTTGGTGCTATGGCACAGGGTCTTTTCGCATCACTTCTTATCGGTACAATTCTTGATACTATCGGTAAACAGTTTGGCATTGATGTTTTAGTTGAGATTGGTGCTTTTGCATCAGCAGTAAAAGGGCCTGCAATGGCAATTGCTATCGGCTTTGCTCTTCAGTGTCCGCCACTTGTTCTGTTCTCACTTGCTGCTGTTGGTTATGCATCTGACTCCCTCGGCGGAGCAGGAGGACCACTTGCAGTTTACTTTATCGCAGTTATAGCTGGCGAACTTGGTAAACTTGTTAGTAAGGAAACAAAGATTGACATTATTGTTACTCCTATTGTAACTATAGTTTCGGGAGCTTTTCTTGCTATATACACAGCTCCATATATTGGTCAGGCTGCTATGGCAACAGGCGAGGCAATCAAGTGGGCAACAGAGCTTCAGCCATTCCTTATGGGAATTCTTGTTTCTGTTATCGTTGGTATCGCCCTTACACTTCCTATTAGTAGTGCTGCTATCTGTGCGGCTCTTGGTCTTACAGGTCTTGCAGGCGGTGCGGCACTTGCCGGATGTTGTGCTAATATGGTAGGCTTTGCGGTTATGAGTTATCGTGAAAATAAGTTCGGCGGTCTTGTAGCACAGGGTATTGGTACTAGTATGCTCCAGATGGGTAACATAGTTAAGAATCCTAAAATCTGGATTCCGCCTATCGTAGCATCAGCAATCACAGGTCCAATTGCAACATGTCTTTTCAAGCTTGAAATGAACGGTGCGGCAGTATCATCAGGTATGGGTACTTGTGGATTTGTTGGACAGATTGGTGTTTATACCGGCTGGATGAATGATATTGCTAATGGTGTAAAAGCATCTATCACAACATTTGATTGGGCTGGACTTATTCTTATTTCTTTTATTCTTCCTGCAATCCTTACTTGGATTATTAGCATTCCATGCAGAAGGATTGGATGGATTAAGCAAGACGACTTAAAGCTTGATTTATAATTACATTTGTTAATAATTAAAACTTAAATATAAAGGAGATTTTTTAGAATGATAAACTTTTTTGACGAACTTAAAAACTTCGATGCAGAAGTGTACAATGCTTGTAATGCTGAACTTGACCGTCAGCAGAATAATATTGAGCTTATCGCATCAGAAAATATCGTTTCAAAGGCTGTTCTTCTTGCAGCTGGTACAGTACTTACAAACAAATATGCAGAAGGTTATCCTGGCAAGAGATACTATGGCGGTTGTCAGTGTGTAGATGTTGTTGAAGATATCGCAAGAGAAAGAGCAAAGAAGGTTTTCGGTGCAGAGCATGCTAATGTTCAGCCTCATAGTGGCGCAAGCGCTAACCTTGCAGTATTCTTTGGTCTTCTTGAACCAGGCGATACAGTAATGGGCATGAACCTTGCTCATGGTGGTCACCTTTCACACGGTTCACCTGTAAACATTTCAGGTAAGTACTTCAACATCGTTCCTTACGGTGTTGCTGATGATACACAGCAGATTGACTATGATGAAATGCGCAGAATAGCTCTTGAATGTAAGCCAAAGCTTATTCTTTCAGGTGCAAGTGCATATTCAAGAATAATTGACTTTGAAAAGATTCGTGCTATCTGCGACGAAGTTGGCGCATATATGATGGTTGATATCGCTCACATCGCAGGTCTTGTTGCGGCTGGTCTTCACCCAAGCCCAGTTCCATATGCTGATGTTGTTACAACTACAACTCACAAGACTCTTCGTGGTCCAAGAGGTGGTCTTATCCTTTGTAAGGAAGAATATGCAAAGGCAATTGACAAGGCTATATTCCCAGGAATACAGGGAGGTCCGCTTATGCACATCATCGCTGCAAAGGCTGTAGCATTCGGCGAAGCTCTTACAGATGAATTTAATGAATATCAGAAGCAGGTTGTTAAGAATGCACAGGTTCTTGCACAGGCTTTTGTTGACGAAGGTATCAAGCTTGTTTCAGGTGGTACAGACAATCACCTTATGCTTCTTGACCTTACAGATTTTGATATCACAGGTAAGGAACTTCAGCATCGTCTTGATGAAGTTCATATTACAGCTAATAAGAATGCAATTCCAAACGATCCAAAGAGCCCATTTATCACTAGTGGTGTAAGAATCGGTACTCCTGCAGTTACATCAAGAGGTTTCAAGGAAGAAGAAATGCTCAAGATTGCAAAGTGGGTTAAGGAAGTTATTGTTGACTTTGAAAACAGCAAGGAAAGAATCACAAAGGATGTAATCGAACTTTGTAAGAAGTATCCTATTTATTAATAATAACTGTTACGGAGTGATACAAATGAATATAATGGTAGTCGGCGGCGGTGGCCGTGAACACGCTATTATTAATAAGCTTAATAAAAGTCCAAAGGTAGACAAGATTTATGCACTTCCGGGCAACGGTGGTATTGCCGCTGATGCAGAGTGCGTTAGCATTGATGCCAAGGACCTTGACGCAATAGTTGACTTTGCTAAAAAAAATAATATCGATTTTGCTGTTGTTGCACCTGACGATCCGCTTGTTATGGGTTGTGTGGACAGACTTAAGGAGATTGGCGTTCCTTGCTTTGGTCCTGATAAAAAGGCTGCAATCATCGAGGGTAGTAAGGTATTCTCAAAGAACCTTATGAAGAATTACAATATCCCAACAGCAGGATATGAGGTGTTCACAGATGCATCTTCTGCTCTTGAATATCTTGAAACTGCCCCAATCCCTACCGTTATTAAAGCAGACGGACTTGCACTTGGTAAGGGTGTTATCATTGCCCAGACAAGAGATGAGGCAAAAGAGGCAGTCCTTTCTATGATGGAAGATAAGGTATTTGGTGAAAGCGGAAATCAGATAGTTGTTGAAGAATTTTTAACAGGTCCTGAAGTGTCTGTTCTTTCATTCACAGATGGCAAAACTGTTGTTCCTATGGTTTCATCAATGGACCATAAGAGAGCACTTGATAATGACCAGGGACTTAACACAGGCGGTATGGGCACTATTGCGCCTAACCCTTATTATACAGAGGATATTGCCAACGAATGTATGGAGAAGATATTCCTTCCAACAATTGATGCTATGAACAAAGAGGGAAGAAGCTTCTCGGGTTGTCTTTACTTTGGACTTATGCTCACTGATAACGGACCAAAGGTTATTGAATATAACTGTCGTTTTGGTGACCCTGAGACACAGGTTGTTCTCCCACTTCTTGAAAGTGATCTTCTTGATATTATGATTAATATCTCAAACGGTACACTAGATAAGGCAGAAGTTAAGTTTTCAAGTGGTAGTGCTTGCTGCGTTGTTATGGCATCAGATGGCTATCCGCAAAAGTACGAGTCAGGATTTGAAATCACAATGCCAACAGATAAGAATATATATGTTGCAGGTGCAAAGCTTTCAGAGGGTAAACTCTTAACCGCAGGCGGCAGAGTTCTTGGCGTAACCGAAACTGCTCCAACTCTTAAAGAGGCAATCGACAAGGCATACGAAACAGTTAAGTCAGTAAACTTTGAAAATGCCTATTACAGAACAGATATTGGACAAAGAGCATTGAAAGGAGTTAACTGATGGTATATAGAATTTATGTTGAAAAGAAGGAATCTCTTGCCCATGAGGCAAAGAGCCTTAAAAATGATATAGTTAAGCTTCTACAGATTAACTCTCTTGATAATCTGCGTCTTCTTAACAGATATGATGTAGAAAACCTTGAAAAGGATCTTTTTGACTATTGCACAAGCACAGTTTTTTCAGAACCACAGCTTGACATAGTTACTTCGCAGATTCCTGATGACAATGCAACTATCTTTGCGGTTGAGTATCTGCCAGGTCAGTTTGACCAGAGAGCAAATTCTGCCGCAGAGTGTATTCAGATTATATCAAAGGGTGAAAGATCACTTGTTAAGACTGCCAAGGTGTATATGCTCTATGGTAATCTTACGCCAGACGAGGTAGATGCAATTAAGAAATATGTTATCAACCCTGTTGAAGCAAGAGAAGCATCACTTGAGCCTCTTGTAACACTTAAGGCTGAATATGAAATCCCAACTACTGTTGCAACTCTTGATGGATTTACAGCACTAGATGATGTGCAGCTTGAAAAGTTTATCGCAGATTATGGTCTTGCAATGGACCTTGAAGATATTAAGTTCTGTAAGGAATATTTCCTTTCAGAAAAGCGTGACCCAACAATTACAGAAATCAAAATGATTGATACATACTGGTCAGACCATTGTCGTCATACAACATTCCTCACAACCATCGATAGTGTTAGGTTTGAGGATGCACAGCTTCAGGCGGCATATGACGAGTATATCGCAGTTAGAGGCGAGCTTAACAGAACAAAGCCAATTAACCTTATGGATATAGGCACAATTGCTGCTAAATATCTGAAGAAGAATGGCAAACTCCAAAAGCTCGATGAATCAGAAGAAATCAATGCTTGTACAGTAAAGATTAATATAGAAGTAGAAGGAAAGATGGAGGAATGGCTCCTTCTCTTTAAGAACGAAACTCATAACCATCCTACTGAAATTGAACCATTCGGTGGTGCCGCTACTTGTATTGGTGGTGCTATCCGTGACCCACTTTCAGGCAGAAGCTATGTATACGCTGCTATGCGTGTTACAGGTGCGGCTGATCCGCTTAAACCTGTCAGCGAAACTTTAGAGGGTAAGCTTCCTCAAAGAAAAATCGTTACAACTGCTGCTGATGGTTATTCATCATATGGTAATCAGATTGGTCTTGCAACAGGTCAGGTAGATGAAATCTATCATGATGGATATGTTGCAAAACGTATGGAAATCGGTGCAGTTATTGCTGCTGCTCCAGCCGAGAACGTTCGTAGAGAACGCCCTATTGATAGCGATGTTGTTATACTCCTTGGTGGCAGAACAGGTCGTGATGGTTGTGGTGGTGCAACAGGCTCATCCAAGTCACACACTCTCGAATCACTCGAAAGCTGTGGTGCAGAAGTACAAAAGGGTAATGCTACTGAAGAAAGAAAGCTCCAGAGATTGTTCCGTAATCCGGAGGCTTCAAAGCTTATTAAGCGTTGTAATGACTTTGGTGCAGGCGGTGTTTCTGTAGCTATTGGCGAGCTTGCTGATGGTATTGAAATCGACCTTAATGCAGTTCCAAAAAAATATGAAGGTCTTGATGGTACAGAGCTTGCAATATCCGAATCACAGGAAAGAATGGCTGTTGTAGTAGCGGTAGAAGATGAAGAAAGATTCTGTCAGCTTGCTGAAACTGAAAACCTTGAGGCAACAAAGGTTGCTGTTGTTAAGGACAAGCCATATCTTGTTATGAATTGGAATGGCAAGAATATTGTTAATATTTCAAGAGAATTTCTTAACTCAAATGGTGCTGAAAAGCATATTGATATTACTCCTGCAAAGCCTGAATCATTTGCTAAAGATACAACAGGCGATTTTGCAGATAAGATGAACGACCTTGCCTGCGACCTTAATGTTTGTTCAAAGCGTGGACTTTCAGAAAGATTTGACTCAACAATCGGTGCTGGTACTGTTCTTATGCCATTTGGCGGTAAGAACCAGAGAACGCCTATTCAGGCAATGGTAAATAAGATATCTGTAGAGAAGAAACACACAGATTACTGCTCTGTTATGTCTTGGGGATATAACCCATTCATTTCAGAAAAGAGCCCATATCACGGTGCTTATCTTGCAGTTGTAGAATCCGCTGCAAAGCTTATCACAACAGGCGTGGGCTTTGAAGAAACATATCTTACATTCCAAGAATACTTTGAAAAGCCAAAAGCAGACGGTAAGCGTTGGGGCAAGCCTATGGCGGCGCTTCTCGGTGCATTTATGGCGCAGAAGGATTTGGAAATCGCCGCTATCGGTGGTAAGGATTCGATGAGTGGTACATTTGAAAATATCGATGTTCCTCCAACACTTGTTTCTTTTGCTGTTACAACAGGTAAGATTGCAAATATCATCTCTCCTGAATTTAAGAGTGCAGGTCACAAGGTGTATTTTGTGTCTCCAGAGTATGATGAAGCAGGTCTTCCAAAGGCTGATTCACTAAAAGCTCTCTTTAATAAGGTAACCACGCTTATTCAGACAGGCAGGGTAGCTGCTGCATATACACCTACATATGGTGGCGTTGCAGAGGGCATAATGAAGATGTCAATGGGTAATGATATCGGCTTTACATTTGCTGATGGTGTTACAAGTGAGCAAATTTTTGGTTATATGTATGGTAGCTTTATTCTTGAGGCTACAGAAGATATAGATGAAGGAATACTTCTTGGTAATACTACTAATGATAAGGTAATTGCTTATAAAGACAGCAAGGTTTGTATGAGTGAACTCTTTGAGCTTTACGAGGGCAAGCTTGAGAAGATTTTTAAGTGCAATATAGAAACAGAGGATACAAAGGTTGAGGTGTTTTCATATGTGGCAACACAAATGGCTAAGCCTGCTATCAAGGTTGCAAAGCCAAAGGTGCTTATTCCTGTATTCCCAGGCACAAACTGTGAATACGATTCAGCAAAGGCAGCAGCTGATGCTGGTCTTGACCCTGAAATCTTTGTTATTAATAACCTTTCACCTGCAAACATTGCAAAGTCAGTTGAAACCTTTGCACAAAAGGTGAATGATTCACAGATTATTTTTGTGCCGGGTGGTTTCTCTGGCGGTGACGAGCCTGATGGTTCAGGCAAGCTTATCACAGCATTCTTTAGAAATGCAGAAATCAAAGAAGCTGTTACAAACCTTCTTGAAAAAAGAGACGGTCTTATGTGTGGTATCTGCAATGGTTTCCAAGCACTTATCAAACTTGGCCTTGTACCATATGGCAAGATAATTGATACTGATGAAAACTGTCCAACCCTTACATTCAACACAATCAGTCGCCATCAATCAAAGATTGTTCGCACAAGAATCGCTTCGAACAAATCTCCATGGCTTTTAAATACAAATGTTGGTGATGTATATAGTGTACCAATTTCGCATGGTGAGGGCAGATTCTTAGCTGACGAAAAGCTTATCAAGGTGCTTGCAGATAACGGACAGATTATTACGCAGTATGTTGATTATAATAATGAGCCAACGTATGATATTGGGTTCAATCCTAACGGTTCTATCTGCGCTGTTGAGGGTATAACATCACCTGATGGTAGAGTACTGGGTAAAATGGGTCATTCCGAGCGTATTGGAAAAGGACTTTACAAAAACGTGGATGGCAAGTATAATATGGGTATGTTTGAATCTGCAGTTAAATACTATAAATAAGAAAAGGAGTATAATAATATGGCATATTATTATTCTGAACATTCAAGAACATTCAGTGAATATTTATTAGTACCAGGTTATACATCAGAAGAGTGTGTTCCCGCTAATGTAAGTCTTAAGACCCCTTTAGTTAAGTTCAAGAAGGGCGAAGAACCTAGAATCAGCCTTAATATTCCTATGGTTTCTGCAATTATGCAGTCTGTATCTAATGATACCCTTGCAATTGCTCTTGCCAAGGAAGGCGGTATTTCCTTTATTTATGGTTCACAGACAGTTGAGGATCAGGCTGCTATGGTAGCCAAGGTAAAGAATTATAAGGCAGGCTTTGTTGTAAGTGCTTCTAATCTAAAGCCTGACAACACTTTAGGTGATGTTATTGACCTTGTTGACGAAAAGGGCTTCTCAACAATTGCTATTACAGATAACGGTGAATCAAATGGTAAGCTCCTCGGCGTTGTTACAAGCAGAGATTATCGTATAAGCCGTATGTCAACTGATTTGCTTGTTAAGGAATTTATGACTCCTATTGAAAAGCTCATTACAGCGCCTAAGGATACTACTCTTAAGGGTGCTAATGATATTATCTGGGAGCACAAGCTTAATTCTCTCCCAATTATTGATGAAGACGGAAAGCTTATGTATTTCGTATTCAGAAAGGATTATTCTTCTCATAAAAATAATCCGCAGGAACTCCTCGATGTTAACAAGAGATTTATGGTTGGTGCTGGTATCAACACTCTTGATTATGATAAGAGAGTCCCAGCCCTTGTAGAAGCAGGTGCAGATATTCTTTGTATCGACTCATCAGAAGGCTTCTCATGCTGGCAGAAGAAGACCATCGACTTCATCCGTGAAAAGTACGGTGATAGTGTAATGGTTGGTGCAGGTAATGTAGTTGACCGTGAGGGCTTTTTGTTCCTTGCAGAAGCTGGTGCTGACTTTGTCAAGGTTGGTATCGGTGGTGGTTCAATCTGTATCACAAGAGAAACAAAGGGTATCGGTAGGGGACAAGCAACTGCTCTTATCGAAGTATCAAAGGCCCGTAATGAATACTACGAAAAGACAGGAATCTATATCCCTGTATGTTCTGATGGTGGTATTGTACACGATTATCATATGACACTTGCCCTTGCTATGGGTGCTGACTTTATGATGCTCGGAAGATATTTTGCTCGTTTTGACGAGAGCCCAACACCAAAGCTTAACATTAATGGAACATACGTTAAGGAATATTGGGGTGAAGGATCTAACAGAGCCAGAAATTGGCAGAGATATGATATTGGTGGTAAGTCAAAGCTTTCATTTGAAGAAGGCGTTGATTCATATGTAACATATGCTGGTACACTTCGTGACAATGTTGAAAAGAGCCTTTATAAGGTTAAATCAACAATGTGCAACTGTGGTGTTATCACAATCCCTGACCTTCAGAAGAATGCAAAGATGACTGTTGTTTCTTCAACAAGTATTGTTGAGGGTGGATATCACGATGTTACGCTTAAATCAAATAACAGTCATAATAATTAAGATTTACTTCTGATAAGGGGAATTAGTTAATGAAAACAGATATTGAAATAGCACAAGGTGTGCAACCTAAATATATAAGAGAGATAGCTAGAACTGCTGGTATTGATGAAAAATATCTTGAGCAGTATGGCAATTATAAAGCAAAGGTTGATTTGTCACTATTAAAGGAATGTACAAACCCTGATGGCAAGCTTATCCTTGTGACTGCAATTACGCCTACTCCTGCCGGAGAGGGCAAAACCACTACATCAATTGGTCTTGCAGATGGACTCAGGAAGATTGGCAAAAATGCAATTACTGCCCTTCGTGAACCATCGCTTGGCCCTGTGTTTGGTGTAAAAGGTGGCGCAGCAGGCGGTGGATATGCACAGGTTATTCCTATGGAGGATATTAACCTGCACTTTACAGGTGATTTCCATGCAATTGGTGCAGCAAATAATCTTCTGGCAGCGATGCTTGATAATCACATTTATCAGGGAAATGCTTTGGGTATTGACCCAAGACGCATCACATGGAAGAGATGTGTTGATATGAATGACCGCCAGCTACGCTTTGTTACTGATGGCCTTGGCGGCAGAACAAATGGTGTGCCTCGTGAAGATGGTTATGATATCACCGTTGCATCCGAGATTATGGCTGCTCTTTGTCTTGCTGATTCTATCTCTGACCTTAAGGATAGACTTTCAAGGCTTATTATTGGCTATACATATGAGGATATGCCTGTTACAGCAGGTCAGCTTAAGGCACAGGGTGCTATGTGTGCACTTCTTAAGGAGGCAATCAAGCCTAACCTTGTACAGACCCTTGAGGGAACTCCCGCTTTTGTTCATGGTGGACCTTTTGCTAATATTGCCCATGGATGTAATAGTGTTCTGGCAACAAAGATGGCGCTTAAACTTGGTGATTATGTGGTTACCGAGGCTGGATTTGGTGCTGACTTAGGTGCTGAAAAGTTCCTTGATATCAAGTGCAGATATGCAGGGCTTAAGCCATCTGCAGTTGTTGTGGTTGCAACAGTACGTGCACTTAAGATGCATGGCGGACTTGCAAAGACAGAGCTT
>JAQVYH010000074.1 GCA_029004515.1 Eubacteriales bacterium
GGATGCTCGCCTCCTCATAGATGAATATATCCATTTTTACAACAATGAGAGACTGCAATTAAAAACAAAACTGACTCCCCTTGAAATGAGAAGTCAGTTCGTTGCTTAAAATTTTAATATTTCTGCCATAGGCACTCTTTTTTGTGCTGTCCGTACAAATTGGGGCAGTTCACCAAGGATTTTCTTCATCAATTCTACATTTTACATTGTGCATTCTACATTTATATGCGTTCTATCCACTTTTACTAGCCGAAAGGCGACGGAAAATTAGGGCAGAATGAACGAATTGAGAGGGTGCCTCGCACCCGTCCCGAAGCTGTACTATAGTACAGTGAGAGGCGAAATTCGTTTATAGCATAAGGCGAACAAAAATAAAAAAGGATTTGCATCAGCAAATCCTTTCAATAACTAAATATATTCATTTCGCCTTATGCGTTCTGTCCACTTTTACTAGCCTTCAATTATTGATTGTTGTTTCTGTGGCGTATTACCTCTCTGTTATTACGGATTTCGTCAAGAGTATTTTCAACCATTTTTTCAACTTCTGAAAGCTTTCCTTCGATATAAGAGTTAGTTGCATCCTTAAGCTCTCTTGAACGCTTTTTGGAAAGAGCCTCAAGCTCATTAGCCTTTTCATAAGACTTCTTTGTAATTTCGTGGTCGTCAATCATAGAGATAACCTTTTCTTCTGCTTCCTTAATTGTCTGTGCAGCTTCTCTCTGTGCTTCCGAAAGAATACGCTGACGCTCATCTTTAATCCATTTTGCCTGTTTAAGATCATCAGGAAGCTTAAGGCGAACTTGCTTGATAATATCGAGCAATTCCTCTTTGTCAACAAGACATTTTCCTGTGATTGGGATAACAATCGCTTTTTCAATAATATCCTCTAAATTTTCGATAAGCATCAATGAATCCATGTCTGAAGTCACTCCTTATATTAGTAAAGTTTTTTTGCAATCTCCTC
This sequence comes from Eubacteriales bacterium, assembly GCA_029004515.1. Taxonomy (GTDB): domain Bacteria; phylum Bacillota; class Clostridia; order Monoglobales; family UMGS1388; genus UMGS1388. Next base: position 965 of record JAQVYH010000074.1, read on the forward strand.
TTCAATTGCTTCCGGAACGAACTGGGATATTTTACCGCCGTTTCGCGCAATCTCTTTGACCAGACTGGAGCTCAAAAATGAGTTATCAGTATTTGTGGTCATAAATAATGTTTCTACATTTGGGTTAAGACCCTTGTTTGCCAATGCCATCTGAAATTCATATTCAAAGTCGGACATTGCCCTAAGACCCTTAATAATTACTCTTGCACCAACTTGCTCTGCTATGTTTACAAGCAATCCGCCAAAAGAAATTATCTCAATGTTATCAATCTCTGCGGTTGCTTTTCCTAAAAGAGCGATTCTTTCATCTACAGAAAAAAGAGGCTTCTTATCGCTATTCTTAAGCACTGCAACATACAGCTTGTCAAACAATGGTGCACTCCTTGCTATAATATCCAAGTGCCCATTTGTGCACGGATCAAAGCTACCAGGATATATGGCTATATTACTCATCGCTACGCACCTCCAGAAACATAAGTTTAGTAATACCGTAGCATACTTCTTTTCTTACTAAAAAATTGCTAGTATTTATTTTTTTATCCTTAAGGGTTTCACATACAATAAGTCCATCAGAATTAAGAACTTTATTTTTTGAAATAGCCTCGAGGGATTTATCAATATAATCTAACACGTATGGTGGGTCTAGAAAAATGATGTCATACTTACTTGTCCCATCCAAAAGCTTTAAATAATCTGTGCAACAAACCTTGCATTTATCCGCATATCCAAGCTTGTCAACATTTGAATTAATAATGTTTACAGCAGAGGGATTACGGTCATTAAAGCAAGCATAGATTGCCCCTCTTGAAAGTGCCTCAAGTCCCAATCCACCGCTTCCGGCGAAAAGATCGAGAACCTTTTTGCTGGGAATGTCCCACTGAATAATATTAAAAAGTGACTCTTTAACACGGTCTGTTGTAGGGCGAGTGTCTTCACCCTCAAGAGCCAAAAGCTTGGTGCCTCTTTTTTCGCCTGAAATAACTCTCATTATCTTCTCCCGAAAATAGGTTATTAAAACAATTTCTTCTCATTTCAAGGTATAACTTTATCCAATAAACGGTATAATAGATATGTACACTGAATTAAATTCCCCTAAAATCTTTTTCTCGCATAGTCGAGAAGGCCATTGGCACTAAGTGACAATGGATTTTTTTTGCACGAGTATACTCTAGTATAACTTAAATATTATCATTTGGCAAGCTTTTTGTCAACGACAACATTATTACATTATTATTAAATATACTTTTATGTAAAGCAAAGCACCCTACAAAGCCTTCTTAGCTTGTAGGGTGCTTATGATTATTACTGTGCAATATAATCGACCTGATGAGCCTCGTATAAAGGCTTGAGGCTTGGGATTGAATCAAGAGCAAAAATCTTTGCATATGAAACAGTCTCTGTTGTTACTATATCAGCTGATGTGTTTGTTGTGGACACTGTACAAGCCCCAACAAGCATATCATCTGCATTGTAAAGGGCAACCATAATCTTGTCAGACTGATGCTCTATATTACTATTATCCTGAATATTTGCCTTAACATTATATTCATACCCAACAGTATATCCTGTTGCATTTGAAACAAGGGATGTAATATTTGCACCGATATAATGCTTTGATGTCTTTGTGACTGTAAAGAAGTTATTATATACATCTTCATATCCAACACCATTTACAGGGAAGTATACCTTACCTGTGATTTTAGCGTCATCTCTAAGTCCCTGTTTACTATTTCTATCACCGAGCGTACCAACAATCACCGGCGCTGTCTTACCTTCAAATATTATATACTTAACGCTATTATTCTGGAAAGCTGCCTTACCTATCGATGTAACACATTCAGGAATTACATAAGAAGTATGTGCTGACCACTGGAAACAAGCATCACCAACGGTAGTCACTCCAGTAAAATCGATTGGGAATGCGCCTGCCTTGTAAAATGCAGAACCACCAAGTGTTGTAACTGTATCAGGCCATGTAACAGAAGTAAGCAATACACATTCATTAAACATACTGATAGGAATTGTTGTAAGCCCTTCACTACGAATTTCAACAGTCTTAAGTGATTTGCATCGGAAGAAGATGCCTGGATACAAGTTGATTGTTTCTTCAGGCAGAACCACATTCTCAAGCAATGAGTACTGGAAGCAATAATCCTTAAGAGTTGTTATACCTGTAAAATCAAATGACTTAAATGCAACATTTTGAAAAGTATTTTTACCGATTGTTGTAACTGTATCAGGATAATCTACAACTGCTAGTTTCGAAGAATTCTGGAATAAGCCTTCTGGGATTTCTATTAAACCCTCACACTGGATATATGCTTCTGTAAGACTCGTGCAGTTACTAAAAGCATATGTACCAAGTGATGTTACAGTTGATGGAATAGTTATCGTTGTAAAGGCTGTAGAACTGAATGCAGTGTTTCCAATTGTTTGAAGACTTGCAGGGAAGTTGATTGTAGCAAGTGCGTTACAAGCGGAAAATACGCCCTGTTCAATTGTTGTAAGTGTATCGGGGAGTGTAATATTCACAAGTTTTTTACACATATAGAATGTATCTCTACCAAGCTTTGTAACCTTTGCATTAAGATTAACCGTGTGCAATGCTGCGTCGTTCTTAAAGCAGTATGAACCAATGCTAGTTACAGTTTCAGGGATTGTGATTACTTCAAGACCTGTACAGTTTTCAAAAACACTACCATTAATAGTTGTAACACCGTCATAGATATTAACGCTCTTTATTGTTACAACGCCTCTTGGGCCACTTGTAATCGCCGTGATTGCATATGTTGTTGTATCATCAATCTTTACAAAAGAAGGAATGATAATATCATCAAGTGTTGATACACAATTATCTGCATATCCTGTTAATGAAAGATTATTACCACTAATTGTGAATGTAAAAGTCCAGCTATCATCGACCTCAACCTCATCAACGATTACCCTACCGTTAAAATATGTAAGTGTCTTGGCGCCTGCATCCCAAGTCCAATTGGATTCTGCCCCACAAACCGCCGTATATGTATTGCCTTCCACGATATCGACAGCGCTTACTGTGATAGCCATAACACTAGTGATAAGTGCAATTGCAAATAAAAATGATAATATTTTTTTCATTTCCAACCCTCCATAAATAATATAGATATAGATAAATTTATTGTAATCCTTTTGTTACATATTGTCAAGCTATTATAGTGTTTTTCAAAAAACAAAGAAGCAACGATAAGAATCGTTGCTTCTTTAGTTTACTGTTAAGTTTTATTATGCCTGTTCGTTCATCTTTGAAAAGCAATTGCTGCAATATACAGGCTTATCACCCTTTGGCTCAAATGGAACTACTGCTTCGCCACCACATCCAGCACATACTGCTGTATGCATCTGTCTCTTGTTACGAAGGCTGTCCTTCTTTGCCATACGGCATTCTTTGCAGCGAGTAGGTTCATTTTCAAAACCCTTTTCTGCGTAAAACTCTTGCTCTCCTGCTGTGAAAATGAAGTCTTTTCCGCAATCTTTGCATGCGATTGTCTTGTCCTGATACATTATTTATTTCTCCACCTTTATTTAATTTTGCCCTTGTCTTTTACAAAAGCATTTTATAATTATTGTCTATTCTCTATGCACTTCTCAATCTTCTTCTTAATTCTCTGAAGTGCGTTGTCAATCGATTTCATGGGCTTGCCCATTTGTTCTGCAATTACGGTATATGATATTCCGCTGATATACTGCTCAAAAACAGCGTATTCGAAACTACTTAAAGCTTCTTTTATTAACTTGTGTAGATCCTCCGCACTTTCCCTGCCGATATAAACCTGCTCGGGATTAAGCACATTAGGGATACAATAAATACTCTCAAGGCTTCTGCTCTCATCCTCACCGACAGGTGTATTAAGAGAAACATATGAATTTAGCGGCATATGTTTCTTTCTGTTGGCGGTCTTAATAGCTGTGATAATCTGTCTGACTATACACATCTCTGCAAACACCTTAAAGGATGCATCACTTTCAGGCTTGTAATCACGAATAGCTTTATAGAATCCAAGCATACCCTCCTGTACAACATCTTCACAGTCTGCACCAATAAGGAAGTACTGTCTTGCCTTTGCTCTAATGAGATTCTTGTATCTTTTTATCAAAACTTCTGATGACATAAGCTCTCCATTACGGTTAAGCTCGATAAGCTCATCATCTGTCTTGCTTTCCAATTGACTAACTGTATAACAAGCTTTATTCTCCAATTATATACACCCTATATTATATACTTTTGAATAATCCCAGAGTATCATAAACTTTTTATCTCTGCACTCTGCCAGATCCGTCGCCCTTAGCAAGATTTTCAACATCCGCTCTTGAAACAAGGTTGAAGTCACCAGGAATTGTGTGCTTAAGTGCTGAAGCAGCAACACCAAATTCCAAAGCTTCCATAAAGTTCTTTCCGTCAAGGAACCCACAGATTGTACCTCCGGCAAAGCTGTCGCCGCCGCCTACACGGTCAACGATTGGTGAAATTCTATATTCCTTTGAATGATAAAATTCCTTTGTATCTCTTGAGTAGATACAAGCTGACCAGCCATTGTCTGATGCAGAATGCGAAACACGCAGAGATGAAACTACATACTCAAAGTTGAACTTTTCTACCATCTGTTCAAATATGCTCTTATAACCTGCAAGTTCAAGTTCACCACTTGTAACGTCAGTATTGCCAGGCTTGAAGCCAAGAACCTTTTCAGCGTCTTCCTCATTGCCGATACAAACATCAACATACTGCATAAGGTTTGACATAACCATCTGCGCCTTTTCACTTGTCCAAAGCTTCTTTCTGAAGTTAAGGTCACAAGAAATCTTTACACCCTTTTTCTTTGCAGCCTTAAGAGCAGCCTCTGTAACCTCTGCAGCAGCGTCTGATACAGCTGGAGTGATTCCTGTAAAGTGGAACCAATCGCAACCATCGAAAATCTTATCGAAATCAAAATCTTCTGCCTTTGCAGTTGAAATTGAAGAATGAGCTCTGTCATAAACTACATTTGATGCACGCATTGCTGCGCCTGTTTCAAGGAAGTAGATACCAAGTCTTTCTCCGCCTCTTGCGATGTTGTCAGTTTTAACATTCATCTTACGAAGAGCCGCAACTGCACATTCACCAATTGGATTTTCAGGTACCTTGGTAACAAATTCTGCATTGTGACCATAGTTAGCAAGAGAAACTGCAACATTAGCCTCACCACCACCATAGCAAACATCAAACTCATCAGCCTGAATGAACTTCTCATTACCAGGTGTTGAAAGTCTTAACATTATTTCGCCCATAGTAACTATTTTTTTCATATCTGCAAACGTCCTTTCAATATTTAAGTAAAAATAATCAAAGGCAGACCTACTGTTTGAGGTCTGCCTTGAAAATACAATTTATTAGTTAAGAATTGTCTTTTCTGTTTCTTTGTCAAACAGATGAATCTTATTCGCATCGATGCAAACTTTAATTGTATCTCCTGCTTTCGCAGTAGTTCTTGGATTAACTCTAGCTGTGAACTTTGTGTCTCCTGAAATAAGATAGAGATATGTTTCAGCACCCATAAGTTCTGTAACATCAACATATGATGTGATAATTGCATCTGGGAACTGTGTAAAGAATGCTTCTTCATCATGGATATGTTCTGGTCTGATACCCATGTAAACTTCCTTACCAATATATCCTGAAAGGTCTACCTGCTTGCACTTGCCTTCAGGAAGAGCAATCTTTTCACCTTCAATAACAAGAGAATACCTGTCGCCATCCTTTTCAACAAGGGCGGTGAAGAAGTTCATCTGTGGTGAACCGATGAAACCAGCTACAAACATATTTTCAGGTGTTGAATAAAGAACCTGAGGAGAAGCAACCTGCTGTATGAAACCATCCTTCATAACAACGATTCTTGTTCCCATTGTCATAGCTTCTGTCTGGTCATGTGTAACATAGATAAATGTTGTCTGGAGTTCCTTATGGAGCTTACTAATTTCAGTTCTCATCTGAACTCTGAGCTTAGCATCAAGGTTTGAAAGAGGTTCGTCCATAAGGAATACCTTAGGTTCACGAACGATCGCACGACCGAGAGCAACTCTCTGACGCTGACCACCTGAAAGAGCCTTTGGCTTTCTATCAAGAAGATGTTCAATACCAAGAATGCCTGCAGCTTCGTTAACTCTGCGATTTATATCTTCCTTAGGCATCTTACGAAGCTTAAGGGCGAATGCCATGTTTTCAAATACTGTCTTGTGTGGATAAAGCGCATAGTTCTGGAAAACCATTGCTATATCTCTGTTCTTTGGATGCACTTCGTTCATAAGTATGCCATCTATGTAGAGCTCACCTTCTGAGATTTCTTCAAGACCGGCAATCATACGAAGAGTCGTAGACTTACCGCAACCTGAAGGACCTACAAGGATGACAAACTCCTTATCCGCAATATCAAGATTAAAATCACTAACAGCAGTTACACCACCGCTGTATCTCTTATAAATACCTTTTAAGTTCAGTTCTGCCACTTAATATTCCTCCTTATTTCATAAAGCAAATCATTATTTATATAGTACCATACTTCAGCCAAAAAAGTTAGAACACATTTGCACAAAGATTAACCTTGTTTTTTATGCAAATCCCATAAAACAACTAATATTTACAGTTTCATTGTCAATGATATTCTTTTTTTTACTGGGTCTACATCGAGGACTTTTACCTTCACAATATCCCCCACAGATACTGCATCCAGTATGCTCCTAACGAATTTGTCGGAGATCTGAGATATATGCACAAGTCCGTCCTGATGAACACCGATATCTACAAATGCGCCGAAATCTGCTACATTTCTTACTGTGCCTGTTAGCACCTGACCAGGCCTTAAATCTTCCATATTCATAACGCCCTCACTAAGCTGAGCTTCCGGCAACTCATCACGAGGGTCACGACCGGGCCTTTGAAGAGCATCAATGATATCACATAAAGTAGGTACACCAATACCGCATTTTTCGGCAAGTTCCGCAGCGGCCAAGCCATTAATTTCATTTAATGTTGCAAACTCCTTAGTCCCAATATCCGAAAGTTTTTTTCCTGTCAATTCCAGCAGCTTCTTTGCAGCACCATAGGATTCAGGATGAACAGAAGTGTTGTCAAGAACATCGCCTCCACCGGGGATACGAAGGAAACCCGCACACTGTTCAAATGCCTTACTGCCAAGCTTTGGCACCTTTTTAAGCTCACTTCTCTTAGTGAATTTGCCCGTTTGCTCACGATACTTTACAATATTTGTTGCAACAGTTTTGTTAATACCTGCAATGTATGAAAGAAGTGACGGCGATGCTGTATTAAGGTCAACACCAACGCTGTTAACACAGTCTTCAACCACACCGCCAAGATTTTCGGCAAGCTTTTTCTGATTCATATCGTGCTGATACTGGCCAACACCGATGGACTTAGGGTCAATCTTAACAAGCTCTGCAAGAGGGTCCTGAAGTCTTCGTGCGATAGAAACCGCGCTACGAAGAGAAACATCATATTCAGGGAATTCCTCTGCACCAAGAGGTGATGCAGAATAAACTGAAGCACCAGCCTCATTTACAATGGCATATTTCACCTGTCTGTCAAGTTTGCCTATAAGGTCAGATATAAACATCTCACTTTCCTTGGATGCTGTTCCATTACCAATAGCAACAAGATCAATATCATATTTTCTAACGAATGATGTAACCTTAATCTCCGCTTCCTCCACCTTGTTGTTAGGTGGTGTAGGATATATTACCGCTGTATCAAGGACTGCACCGGTGCCATCTACTACTGCAAGCTTACAGCCTGTACGATACGCAGGGTCAAAGCCAAGAACAACCTTGTCCCTTACAGGGGGTTGAAGGAGAAGTTTTGAAAGATTTGCAGAGAAGACCTTTATAGCACCTTCTTGTGCAATAATTGTCTTTTCGTTTCTTATTTCTCTCTCAACAGATGGCTTAATAAGTCTGTTGTATGCATCCTGCGCCGCAAGCTCAACATATTCACTTGTGATGCTGCGGTTTTTAGGAACAAGATTTCTATTAAGGTAGTCAAGAATAGGTTGTTCCTCAGCAGTAATCTTCACACGAAGGTATTCTTCTCTTTCGCCACGGTCAATTGCCAGAACACGATGGTTGGCAATCTTTGCCACCGGCTCTGAAAAATCCGCATACATTTCATAAACTGTTTCAGAATGACCCTTTTCATTATCAGCAAGCTTTTTATCTGTGCTTGATGTTACAATAACACCATTTCTGAATGTATAGTTTCTTATAAACTTTCTAAAATCTGCATTATCTGATATTTCCTCGGCAATAATGTCCATAGCACCTGCCAAGGCAGATTTTGTATCAGGAACTTCATCAGTGATAAATGGATTACATATTTCATCAATATCCCCAGACTTAAGATTCTGCTCTTTAACTATAATTGCAAGCGGCTCAAGACCTCTTTCCTTAGCAATAGTGGCTCTTGTGCGCTTCTTTGGTCGATAAGGACGGTATATATCCTCAAGCTCACTCATCTTCTCCGCAGCATTAATCTGCTGAACCAATTCCTCTGTGAGCTTGCCCTGTTCATCGATAAGGCGGATTATCTCCTCTTTTCGCTCTTTGAGTCCACAAAGATAGGTGTATCTCTCATGAAATGCACGAAGAGTAATATCATCAAGAGAGCCTGTTGCTTCCTTTCTATATCGTGCAATAAAGGGGATTGTATTCCCACTGTCAATAAGGGAAATTACGTTATCCACCTGCCATTGTTTAAGATTAAATTCCTTTTCTAACTGCTGTGATATATTCATCTGCTTTCTCCTTCTAAAATTCCCATTTCTTCTGGTGTAAGCTCTCGTATTTCACCAAGCTCCAAATCCTCATCAAGAGTCAGTCCACCCATGCTTAGGCGCTTAAGATATATTACTTCTTTGCCAACGGATTCGAACATTCTCTTAACCTGATGAAACTTTCCTTCGTGTATCGTAACCAGCACTTCACCCTTGCTGGGTATCTCAAGCTTTGCCGGCATAGTCTTGTAACCATCATCAAGAACAACGCCCTGTGCAAATGCCTCTATATCTTCTTCCTCCGCTTCTACATTAATCTGTGCATAATACAGCTTTGGAACCTTATATTTTGGTGATAACAGTCTATGGGCAAGCTGACCATCATTAGTCATAACAAGCAGTCCTTCTGTGTCAATATCCAGTCTTCCCACAGGAAATGGCTCGAAATGAGCATACTGCGGCGGAACAAGCTCGGCAACAGTACGCATATGCTTGTCCTCTGTAGCTGAAACAAAGCCAGCAGGCTTGTTGAGCATAAGATATATAAACTCCCTATACTCCACAAGCTGTCCACACACAACTATTTCACTCTTATATGGGTCGACCTGAAGGCCAAAGTCCTTGACAACCTTGCCATCAACAGAAACCTCTCCTGCTCTAACAAGAGCCTTGACCTCTTTTCGACTGCCTATGCCCATATTTGATAGAACCTTATCAAGTCTTTCCATTTTATATCCATCCTTTGTAGGTTAAATTCCCGAAGGAGTGTTTGCAGTTATTAGTATAATCGCAACCCATATAAAAAACACAACAATTGCTATTACGAACAATTTTCTGCTCTTCATAAATTCACCTCTTGCTAATAGATATGCAAGAGGGAATTATGGTTATGATTTTATCCAAGATAAAAGCTGATTCTTTTAATGTCAACAGCCTTTTTAGGGCAAAGCTCCTGACAACAAAAACAGCGAATACACTTTTTCTTATCAATATTCGGTTTTTTCTTTCCTATAGTGATAGCATCAGCAGGACAGCATCGTACACACTCTCCACACTTGACACATTTTGATCCAATAAATACAGGTCTCGGCGCGATGTAATTAGAGGCTTTTTTAAGTAGTGGGTTATTAAGCATACTGCCCATTCCGCCTATTGCCTGCTTGTAGTCATTTATCACAAATTCTTCAATATTGCCTTTGATTTCAATCTCATCTGTACTGCATGGGCAAATACCCATATTAATAGCAGACCCAAGAGTTGGAACCTGCTCTGGCTTCAGACCGATAATCTTTGAGGCAACCATATCGGCATGATGCGGATTGTCAGAAGCTATAACCACGCCAACTTTTCTTGGTGTGCCGCCCGATGGCCCCGCACCTTCCATTCCGACAATACCATCAATAAATGAAAGAGTAGGCTTTGCCGCACTGCACAAACGCACAAGCATATCTGAAAATACATTTACATCAGGGAATCTCATATGATATTCCGCTTTGTATGTGCCTGGAACAAGACCAAAAAGATTCTTAACTGCACCTGTATAGGTTGTAAAACCATGAGTTTTTAGCTTTGCCACCGAGATTACAATATCATTTTCAAAGAAAGGTGTAATAAAGGTGAATGGGAATACCTCATCACCGATTTTGTATACCTCTTTCTTAAATGAAGCATCATAATTGAGCTTTGCACCACACATTTCAGGGATTAAATTGTATCCGCAAGCGGTGTAGAGATTCTTAAGTATCTTTTCAGAATAAAATCCACCGGGACTATCAGCAACAGTTACAACGCCCCCAGCCCTCTCAACTACTCGCGTGAGTGCCGCAACAAAAACAGGGTTAGTTACAACTGCACTGTCAGGGTCACTTTTCATAAGAAGATTCGCCTTGAGCAAAACCTTTGTACCCTGTGAAATGTAATTTTCAATACCGCCTAGTTCCGCAAAAGCTTCCTCGAATATTTTCTCCAGACGCACAATATCGTATTCATTACATTTATTAAGAATAACGCTCATAATAAAGAGCCTCCGAATATTATTTGTACTTTTTCATAAATTGCTCTATTCTTTCAAGCGCCGCATTGATACTGTTAATTGAATATGCATAAGAGATACGCAAAAAGCCTTCACCAGACTGTCCGAATGCATCACCTGGTACAACAGCAACATTCTGTTCTTCCAGAAGTTGTGTACAGAACTCATTTGATGTAAG
>JAQVYH010000075.1 GCA_029004515.1 Eubacteriales bacterium
TTCTTTTTCATATTCTTGGATATGTCTGTATTCTCGTGGCATAAAAAATCCCCCTATGGTAGTTTCTTTTATTCTACCATAAGGGGTCTGTTTTTTCTATTGTCCGTTTTTACTGGACTTGTTCAAACCACAATGGTGTTTTCATTACGGCAAGTGCCGTATTGTTGAGGTTTGCAGTGTTTCATTACATAAATATAAACACCAACTAAACACCAAAGGCTTCGTTACAGTGCCGAAAAGTCCCGTAGTGTCGGGATTTCTGCTGTATCGAAGTCTTTTTTAAACAGTAATTTATTACCACCATACCGTAGCCTAAAGTCGCGGAAAGTGCGGTACTGCGGGCTTTTGTGGCACTCAAAACTGTGTATCGTGACTTTTCGCAATTGACCGTTTTGGAGATTGAAACACCAAATAAACACCAAGTTGTAAGGCGTTAAGAAAGTAAATTAAACTTTTGTGTAATTTGATAGAGGATATCTTCAGGCATTGCACCATAGTTTCGGCAATAGGAATATTGCAATCCGTTGCTTAATTCCAACAGAATATTGTTAATCATCCTTCTGGATTGTGTGTTGAATTATACTTTAACCTTAAAAAATAGCTTTGCGATTTATATAAATAATATCCTATAATAACACCAATAATATTTAAAATTAAATCGTCAAGCTCTGCCACGCCTTTGTGGGAAATAAACTGTAATATCTCGATGATGAAAGAAAACATCAACCCAAAAGCAAGAACTTTTAATAAACTTTTCTTCTTTAGTAACATCGGCAACAAAAATCCAAACGGAATAAACCAGCCTATGTTACCTAAAAACAATCTTGAAAATTCCCTCAACCCTATATTTCTATAAACTTTTATTAATTCGCTGAACAAAGCGAGGTTAATCTGTGGTTCATCATAATAAACAGCAAACCTAAAAACTGTCAGCTTCAAAACGATTAATATGTATACAATAAATAATATGAAATAAATCGTCTTTTTATTTTCTAATATCTCAGAGTCCAACATCTATTCCTCCCGCCAAAGTATTATTTTGTAATATCAATAACTACAATTTCTGGTGGATTAAATATACGAGGCAGCCGTGGGTTGTATGAAACCCCACGACTTACAATATGGGTTAGATTGCCGTGCTTATACATTCCGCCTGCATATTTGGGGAACCAGCCTTGATTTGGCGCAAGCATCCCATTTAAAACAAACGGGATTCTAACCTGACCGCCGTGAGCGTGCCCTGATACAACTAAATCAAAGGGGTATTTTTTGTAGGTCTCAATCTGCTCTGGTCTGTGTGCAACAAGAATTTTGAATTGAGGTTTATCAGCCAATTCCTTAAAATTTTTATCCATTGATTTTCGGTTATCCTTTTTCTCGTATCTCGTCCATTCGGGGTCATCAACCCCAGCTATTATTATAGGCATGTCATTAACGACAATTTCCTTATATTCATCCTCAAGTATGGTTACTCCATAACTTTTTATGGTTTCTTTAATATTTTCTATATCGCCTGACCAATATTCATGGTTGCCCGAAACATAAAACATTGGCGCAATATCTTTTATGCCATCAAGCAGTAACTTTGTCCCCTCAATCGGAACCACGTCATCCGCAATATCCCCGGCAAGCAGTATTACATCCGGATTTTGTTTAATTACTTTTGAAATTAAATCTTTTTGATTATCGCCATAGATATGATTATGTAAATCGGAAATCAAAACAGCACGAATGCTTTGTCCATCGTCTAATTTATCTGAAATTAAGCTGTAATGCCGCACCGTTAAGCCGTTATAAAGGGCAGCTATTGTTATTAGAATTACTATAAGCAGTATTGTATATTTCCACACTTTGTTTCCGACCTCCCTTGAAATATGAAAAATGCTCCGCAATTTTACCCAAAAGGTTAAGAGGGACTAGGCTTGACAAAATCTCTGTGAACTTTCCGTATTTTCGATAAAGGAAGTTAAATAACAAAAACGATACCCTTTGCGCTTTATCCTCTGGGATTCGCCTTAAAATATTTTTAATTGAGTAAAACTCTTTGTAAAACCAGATATATCGGTCATAAAGCTGTTTTGCCGTCAACTTCTCATGCTCAAAAACCACATGGGCAGTATTGTAATGGCTTAAATTGAAATCCTTAATCTGTTTTTTTGTTAGCATATCCTTATGTAATACCGTTCCCGGGTACGGAGTTAATATATGTGCGGTCACTGTTTCGATGCGGCTTTGCACAAGCCAGTTTAGTGTATTTTCAAAGATGCTTTCATCATCTTCCGGCAAGCCGAAAACTATGCTGCCGTTTATCATTATTCCCCTTGAATGAATCTCCCGAATTAAAGTGTCATATTTTTCGATGTTGTTTTGATTTTTATGAACACTCTTAAGCGAATTAGCGTTTATTGTTTCAAATCCGATAAAAAGGCTTTGACAACCGGTTTTTTTCATCAAATCCAAAAGGTCAAGATGATTTAGTATATTAACGGTCACAGCAGCATTCCATTTAAGGTTAAGCGGCTTTATGCAAAGCAGAAACTCACGAGTCCAATTGGGATTTCCTATAAAGTTATCATCAATAAACATAATATGTTTCGTTTTTAGAGCCATAATGTCAGCAACAACATCATCAATAGGTCTGTTAATGTATTTAACTGAGTTAATGCAACTGTTATAACAAAAATCGCATTTATGCGGACACCCTCTGCTGGTGCTGATTATATTTGTATAAAGATATTTTTTAGGGTCTACCACCTTATAATCGGGTGAGCAAGTCTCGCCGCCTTTCAAATCTTCTGTATCTTTATATATTTTTTGCAAGGAGTTATTTTCTTTATCGGTTAATATCCTTTGCCATACCCTTTCGGCAACGCCCACGCAAATTGCGTCAAAATATGGAACCGATTCATTAGGCACGGCAGTTATATGTATCCCGCCCGCGATAACGGTAACTCCGCGCTTACGAAATTCGGAAGCTATCTCAATGGCTCTCGGAAATACGTCAACAGTAACTGTAATTGCCACTAAATCAACCGATTCATTGAAATTTATTTTCTCTATGTTCTCGTTTACAATTTTTATTTGGTGACTCGGTGGGGTCAATTTAGCTAAAGTTAAAAGCGCAAGGGAGGGAGACATCCGCGTTTTAAGCTTTGTGTCCATTGGACGCATATTCATTTTAGGCTGTATAAGTAAGATTTTCATTTTGGCATTCCTCCGTCAAGTGAAAAATTCCCAGTACATTTAGTTATACATTACTACCGTATTGTCATCTCTCATTCCTCTGCATATTCCAAAATATCTCCAGGCTGGCAATTAAGCGCTTTGCAGATTTCTTCTAGTGTTGAAAACCTAATCGCCTTTGCCTTGCTGTTTTTCAAAATTGATAAATTTGCAGGAGTTATATTCATTTTTTCTGCAAGCTCCATAAGACCAATTTTTCGTTTTGCCATCATTACATCTAAATTTACTATTATAGGCATATCTCACACCGTCCAATCGTTTTCTTCCTTATAGGATATGGCTTGCTTAAACACGTCTTTTAACGTCAAACAAAACAGTCCCAAAAGAGAAAATATTATTACAATAATCGAAGATGCAATGGTAAACCAAAAGGTTATCTTGGCTATATAGATTATTGCAATTAAAAAGCTCGCGACAGAGCATTTTCTAAGGCATGTGACATTTTTATCGGTGAATGGATTACCGCCAAGCAGGGTTTTAAATATTGCCTTTAGTTGCCACAATATGTACAGGGAACATAAACCTGATGATAAAAGGATGATGGTAAAAGGTGTGACTACTGCTTCTCTATAACCATAAAAACTTGTAAGAAACGGCATGACAAACGGCACTGCGATACAGCATATAATCCCACCATAAAACATAACATCCACTAAAATCTTTGTTAGATAATGAGCGAAACTATTCTTATACATAAATGTCCCTCCAGTTATATTATGGGCATATTATATCAGAGTAAAAAACAAATGTCAATATATATTTATTGATTATTAATAAATATATATTGACATTTGTTTTGTCCTGCATCAAGCGCGGTTTGTTATTTCAACTAGTTATTAAAGATAGAGCGTTTGAAAAATTTAACTGGTGTAGATAATGATTGGGTAATATGGGCGAAGATTTCGCCTATATTACCCACTAATCCAAAAAAATATGCCAATCCCCAGAATTGACTTGACTTTTGGGCGGTTTAGAGCGTTAATGGTAATATAGCGCTTTTAACCGCTTTTTTGCGCTGCGAACAACGACGTAATATGCTCCAGCACACGCCGTTTATCCCCATAGGAAAGATTCAGGTTATTTATGTAGATTAAAAGAATATCGCTGTAAAAGCGTCTTGTGTTGTTTTGAAAATCCTTTTTCGGTGGGTAAATAAAGTTAATTTTTATATTTTTACTCATTCAATCACCTATTGACAAATATATTCAATAGAGAGGGTAATATTGTTTGTCCGCAGAAAATAATTTAAAATTGAGGTGAAAAAACTTGATTGCGATATATTCGAGAAAGTCAAAATATACAGGCAAGGGCGACAGTGTTGAAAATCAGATACAGCTGTGTCGCGAGTATGCAATGAAACATTTGGGCGCGGTTGAAAGCGATATAGTCGTTTATGAGGATGAGGGATTCTCCGGCGGCAACATCAAACGTCCGGAATTTCAAAAGCTGCTGCACGATGTTGAGCAAAAAAAAATATCGACGCTTATATGTTACCGATTAGACCGCATAAGCCGTAACGTGGCGGACTTTTCTAACATCTTGGAGTTGTTGATACAAAACAACGTGGACTTTATATCCATCCGCGAGAGCTTTGATACGTCCACCCCTATGGGTAAGGCGATGGTGTACATTTCCTCCGTATTCGCACAGTTAGAGCGTGAAACAATTGCGGAGCGCATACGCGACAATATGTATGAGCTTGCCAAAACAGGGCGGTGGCTCGGCGGGGCGGCTCCGCTGGGCTTTGAGTCAAAGCAGATGAATTTCACCGATGAGGACGGCAAGAACAGGCGATATAATATCCTCTCTACGCTTCAAGAGGAAAAGACAGTTGTTCAAACGCTTTTCAAAGAGTTTTTGAAGTTAGGCTCTATCAGCAAGTTGCAGAAATTTACCTATACACACGGCTTGAAATCGCGTAACGACAAGGACTTCCACATAAATTCCCTTAAAACTTTGCTTGCTAACCCTGTTTATTGCGTCGCGGACAAAAACGTTTATAAATACTTAGCCGATAAAGGGGTTGAAATTTTTTCGCCCAAAAGCGAATTCAAGGGCAAATACGGGCTGTCCTGCTATAATAAAACGTCGAAGGATAACAAGAAAATTACGCGCCCGAAGGATTATTCCGAATGGATTGTTGCCGTTGCCAAGCACGAAGGGATTGTTTCAAGTAATGATTGGATTAAAGCGCAAAATATCATCGCTAACAACAAAGATAAAGCAATCCGGAAAGTGCGAAATCCAAAAGCACTCCTTTCGGGTTTGTTGTTCTGTAAGCATTGTGGGTCTCATTTGCGCCCGAAATATCACAACAGCAAGGGCACAAGCGACGACGACAGGATTTTTTACTACATCTGCGAAATGAAGGAGCGGAGCAAAAAAACACGTTGCGACGTTGACAACATAAGCGGCAACTATTTAGATAAGTTGTTCCTTGAACAATTAAGGCAAATGACGATTGACAACTTTGACTTCGCCCAGGCTTTTGACGTAAGCGCAAACGGCATAAGTAGCAGCGCGAACGAGATTGACGCGCTGATTGACGGTTTAAATGAAAAGCTAAAGGAAACCGACAAGGCGATAGCCGCATTAGTCGCCAATTTAGCACAGGGGAGTTATGAAAAATCTGTTGTGGACGTTATTATGGAACAAGCGAACGCATTAACAGCAAAAAAGAAAGGGATAGAGAAAGAGATTGCTGATTTAAAGGCGCAGCAGGCAAACAGCGAAGAAATTATGAAATCGGTCATCAGTGTAAAGGACGCATTATCCGTGATTAATTCAGCCTTTGACAGTCTGACCGTATTCCAGCAGCGCGACAAGCTAAAAATCATAATAGATAAAATTTTATGGGACGGTGAAAACATTGATATACTACTACGAGGGGCTTAATGGGGCATTGTTGCCGTTGACGGAGTACCGCAAAAGCGCACCTTCGCAATCGCAGACCCGTTGTTATATCAATAGCAACAAATGATGGACTTGGTGCAGGTGCTAAAAATATAGGACTTCTTATGAATACCTCAAATATATACTTTGTACCCTTTGGTCAGGATGACCCCCATGGTAAGCCTACTTCGCTTGTTGCGCATACAGATATGCTGGAGCAAACGGTGAAACTTGCCCTTGAGGGAAAGCAACTGCAACCTGTAATTGATTGAGTAAACTATATAGAGGCAAGTGCCATTTTAATTGACATTTTGCCTCTTTTTTTGTGATTTGATATAAGTATATTTTTATTTATAATAACCCACACTATCCACAGGTGATATTATGGATATAAATATGATAAAAAATAAAATAAGTGAAACGTATTTTCCCGGTCTTAACAGTGATTTTGTGATGAGGGAATTTTCTTTGTTAACAAAAGAAAATGATGTAGGATGTATTGCTGTTGGATTTGAGGCTATGGTTAGCTCTGACCTTATTAATCGCAATATTTTGTCGCCCCTTATGCTTTTAGGCGCAGATGTTGAAAAGAAGGATCTATGTCAGAAGGTATATAGAAGCCTGTTGACCCATGTGAACGTCATTATGACTGATGATTTTAAAGTCGCAGTTGAGATGGTTAACGTGGGTAGTTGTGCGTTGTTTATTGACGGCATTGACTTTATATTCATTGCCGATGTAAAGAACTTTCCAATGCGCTCTCTGCAAAATCCCATTACAGAAAATGTAATACGTGGCCCACAACAAGGATTCACTGAATCAATCAGAAGTAATACTGCCATTCTTAGAAAGGTTCTTCGTGATGAGAACCTTATTATTGAGAATGTCACAATGGGTAAAAGAGGTAAGGCAAATGCCGCTCTGTGTTATCTTAATAACATTACCAATGATAAGCTTGTAAAAAGGCTTCGGAATCGTCTTAAGGAAATAGAATTTGATTATATCTTTGATTCTGGCGAATTGGAGCAGTATATCGAGAGTAATACATTCTCTGTATTCCCACAAATCATGTCTACAGAGCGCCCTGATATGGTGGCGGCATCACTCGCTGATGGCAAGCTTGCTGTATTTCTTGATGGCAGCCCGTTTGCCCTGGTGTTGCCAATTACCCTTACCGACCTTACCCATACTGTTGAAGATAGATATCTTCGTATGCCTTATGCAAATCTTATGGTAGTTATACGTCTTATCGCTCTTTTGTCTTCAACACTTCTTTCCGGGATGTATATTGCCATCATGGCATATCATCGCGAGGGGATTCCCACAGAGCTATTGTTCGATATTATTAAATCGCGTGAACTAGTGCCCTTTTCCATTGTGACGGAGATTCTTTTGTTGGAAATTTTCTTTGAACTTATCCGTGAAGCAAGCTTTCGTATGCCAACGGTGATGGGCGGAACACTTGGGATTGTTGGTGGTCTTGTTATTGGACAAGCAGCTGTTTCGGCGAATCTATTCAGCCCATTACCAATAATAATCGTTGCGTTTGGTGGTATCAGCGCCTTCGTTATTCCAAATTATTATTTAAGCTATGGTGTCAGAATAATAAAGTTTGTAATGATAATTCTGGGTGGAATTATGGGGTATATGGGTATTGCTGTGGGACTTGTTATTACTGGTCTTGTATTTTCATCTCAGGATATTCTGGGCGTACCTCTTGTTGCCCCTATTTCTCCTGAAGGAATTCGACCTGTTAAGAGGATGTTCTTTGTTGAGCCTGTGTATAAAAGGGAAAAGCGAAGTGAAATATTCAATCCAAAAATTCTCCGTAAGCAACCACATATAAGTCGCAAATGGATTTTAAGAGAGAGAGGTGACAGGTAGGGTGGATGAGAAGTTAGTTGTTGGTAAATGGGAAGCGGTATTTATGCTTGTTAATATACTAAGCATAAAATCCCTCACTGTCTATCCCTCACTTTTAAAAGAAATATCATCAAGCGGTTGCTGGCTTGGTGGAATTTTTGGTAGTGTAATAGCACTACTTTTAACAGGATTTATGATGTATCTTTATAGAAAGGATACATCATTTAGCTATGCAGAGCTAATGGAAAAAAGATATGGTAATACATTTGCTAATTGTATAGTAATTATTGCAGTTATATCAATGATTGTTTCTTTTTCATACTTTGTGAATTTCATTGCCAACTCTCTTTCTGTTACTCATCTTGCCAACACCCCCAGATGGGTTTTGTGCCTTTTGATGATTATCCCTGCTCTTCATGGTGCAATCAAAGGATTAGGAGCTGCTGTGCGTATTACTGCTCTTTGCGCTATAGCTGTTGTCATCTTTTATGGAGTGACTTTTTTGTCTGTTATTATCGATTCCAATGGGTCAGGGTTATATCCCATTTTTGGTAAAAGTTATCCGGCGTTTTTCAAAGGTGCACTACTGAGCATAACTGCTTTTTCGGACTTTTATTTATTGTTGTTCATTATGCCGAATATTGATAAGAAAAAGGACATATTCTTTATATGGAAGCGTACTATTATGATATCTTCTGCCATCTTCGTTCTTATGATGATTATGATGCAGTCATCTTTTGTGCCAGAGGCGTATTCTACTGTTTCTTCGATTGACAGAGCCGAAGCTTATGTTAAGCTTGGTAGATTTTATGCCCGTACAGAAAGGTTTTTTTCTGTTATATGGCTCTCATCATATATCTGTAGCTTTACAGTTTACGCTGGATATATAACTCATTTTGTGCGAGCTCTAACAGGATTTGATAAAAGAGCTGTTGTTGCAATTGTGGGCGTGGTGGTATTTGTATTATCGTTATCTCCTACTGATTTGACCTTACCAATGCTTATCCTTTCTGCGCTGTGGATTTTGGTGCCAATCCTTACAGGCTTTAAAAAGGGGGAGCTTAAATGAGAAAAGTCATAGTAATTGTTTTGATTTTGTCGATGACTTTCCTTACAGGATGTTATGACTATTTAGATGCCGAAAACATGTCATATGTTACAGCAGTATCCGTTGATATGGGACAAGGCGGTCAGTATGAATATTGCTTCCAGTTTGTAAATCCTCTATCCGAGGAGGGTGAGTTTATAACCTATATCGCACAGGGTAATTCATTGCACGCTGCGATAAACAAAGTATCTCAGATGATTACGCGTCGCATAAGCTTTACTCATATTAAGCTTGTGGCTGTTTCGATGAAAGCAGCAGAGGAACTAGATAAGGCAATTGCAGGGTTCAACGCATCTCGATTTTATCGACCTGATATTATTCTTGGTGTTGTGTATGGAGATAAGGCATCGGAAATGTTTTCTTCCTTTGAGCCGGAGCTAGAGGGCAATGCAGCAAGGTACTATGAACTTGAATTCTCAGCGCAGAATTCTCTGTCAAAGGTGTCAACAACTGTCAAGGATTATTTTTCATATAATAGCTGTGCCCTGCCACTTATATCAGGCTCAACTATTAATGGCATAGCTGTTATTAAGAACGGTCATCTATTTGCATTAGGTGATGAGGATGATGCAATCTGTTATAATCTTCTTACCAAGGGAGCGAAGCAAAGTGTGTTTTCCGATGCTCTGATTAGTTGTCGTGAGCCTTCTGTAAAAGAATCGTGGAAAAAGGGTAAACCTCATGTGGAATACTCTATAAAGGTGGATGTATCACCCCTTATAAAATATAAGAATACTGAGAAAGTGAAATATGAACTGGAGAGTATATTAACGGTATTTACCAATAAATATATTATAGATGGACATGTGGATTTGCTGAATTCTACGCGCCATTTCAAAAAGCATTTCCTTACGGAAAAGGAATGGAAAAAGCAGAATATTGCGAGTGATATAAATGATATCGGTGTGAAGGTAGGGATAATAACTACCGAAACAAAGAAGGGAAGAAGTGTTGTAAATTAAATTCGTATTTTTTTTACAAATACCCCTTGACAACCTATCTAGTTTTGTGTAATACTTTTGTAACAATTTGTTGACATATGTCGAATGATATGTTATCCTAACGTATGAACGGTTGTTCATATGTTGGGAGACTACATATGCAAAAACAGATTACATATTCCCTGGCAGATCAACAAGTCAGAGGGATTTTTTTCTCAGGCTACATAGCATGTTCAAGAAGATAAGGAGGAAATATAATTGCCCAGTAAGTTAAAAAACAAAAAAAAACACAACCATCATGATTTTGATCATCACGGTCATGACAACTCACAAAATCATGAGTTTAATAAATACGAAAGTACACGGCTTTTTTATCGAATACTAATTGCGTTTGTAGCAGTTATCGCTGGTTCACAGTTTGAAGAAATGTTAGTGGTAAGGTTTATTATCAGCGTTGCAGGTTATATAGTAATTGCCTATGATGTACTTGTTTCTGCGTACAATAGCATTAGAAAAGGCCGAGGATTGGATGAAACATTCCTTATATCACTTGCTACCATCGGTGCAATCTGTATAGGAGAGTATACCGAAGGTGTTATGGTTATGGTGCTCTATCAGATTGGCGAAGTTCTTCAGGGCCTTAGCGTATCAAGAACAAGAAAATCAATTGCAGCCTTAATGGATATTCGTCCCGATTACGCATGGCAGATTATAGATGATGAGATAATAAAGGTTAGCCCTGCAAGTGTTGTTGAGGGTGATAAGATATTAGTTAAAACAGGAGAACGAATTCCAATCGACGGAATAATTATCGATGGTGCAACAACGGTTGATAATTCTGCTCTCACAGGTGAGTCAATCCCTGTCGCAGTTGGTTTGGAAGACTGTGTATATTCAGGCGGAGTTAATACTGGCGCGGCTATTACAATAAGAACAACTGCAAGCTATAGTGATTCTACAGTTTCAAGAATAATAGAGCTTGCGCAGAACGCAGGAGAAAAGAAGGCTCAGATAGAAGCGTTTATACATAAGTTTGCCAAGATCTATACTCCTTGTGTTGTAGTTCTTGCAGCGCTTACTGCTATCCTTGCACCAACTCTTTTTGATATGACAATAAAAGAAAGCTTATATAATGCTCTTGTACTTCTTGTTATATCATGCCCTTGTGCTTTAGTTATTTCAATTCCCGTTACATTCTTTGCAGGTGTTGGCCTTGCAGCTAAAAAGGGTATAATCATCAAGGGTGGAAATGTTATGACAGCCCTTGCAAAACTAAAAAATGTTGTATTTGATAAAACAGGTACACTTACAGAAGGTAGCTTTTCTGTTATATCAATTGTTCCTGAAAACATTACAAGTGAAGAGCTATTAGAGCTTGCGGCATATGCAGAATGTATGTCAACTCATCCAGTTTCAAAGGCTATTGTTACTGCCTATGGCAAAAAGATTAATCCAACTGTTATTGATCAAACAGCCGATCTTCCGGGTAAAGGCGTGTATGCAATAGTTGGCGGCAAGACAATCCATGCTGGTAACGAAGGCTATATAAGAGGCAACGGTGTTGAGTTTGAAAGTGCAGATGTTTCGGGCGTGGTTGTATATATTGCCTTTGATGGTAACTACTGTGGTTATATTGTTGTATCTGATAAGCCGAAGGAAAGCACAATGAACATAGCAGAACTTTTAAGACTTTTTGGTGTAGAAAAGGTTGCCCTTGTTACTGGCGATACAAGAAAGAACGCTGTAACAACTGCAGAGGCACTTAACATTACTAATGTTTATTTTGAGGCAACGCCTGAAAAGAAGGTTGCAGCTTTGGAAGAAATTATGGCAGAGGGCAATGGTTACACAGCTTTTGTTGGTGATGGCATAAATGACGCACCGGTACTTGCACGAGCCGATGTAGGAGTTGCTATGGGT
>JAQVYH010000076.1 GCA_029004515.1 Eubacteriales bacterium
ACCTAGATAATTTTAATTAGTAGATATGGCGCAGGTAGCAATTTGCATTTTGCCCAATATAAGATATGATATAAATATCTTATATGAGTTGATTTAGAGTAAGAGATTGTTTGTCAACAAAAGAGCAAGGGCGAAGATAGGCTTACTGATCCGGATGTAATTGCAAAGAAAAAGCGAGGTATTAAATATTGTGAAACATCAACCAATTGGGGACTTGCCAACGGATATAAAAAATGGCAATATTTATTTATTCCATCTAAGCAAGTGCAACCAAGCTCGTCATTTGAACAGTTAACTGTTAGGTTTATGGAATTATAGGAGGATATGCTTTATGAGTTATAATAAAAAATTTAGTAAGCAAAGAAGCAAGTTTTATCTTCAGATTTTTGAAAACGATGATAACATTACACTTAGCGCAAATAAATTTGCTAAAAAGCTTATAAACAATTATCAAGATATAATTGAAGATTTAAGCCCAACTGGATGGAAAAAATCAAAGAATTATGATGATATATATAGTCTATGGCTCCCTAATGATAAAATTGATTATGACATAATAGATAATTTTGTTAAATGGGCAGAGACTTGTAATAACTGTATATGGGTAACACTAAATAAGAACATTGAAGAATACTTTGATGAAGATATCTTAGATTTTTGTATTTGTTCTGATTGGAATTATACCTTTGATGGAAAAAGTGGACGCACTGAAATAGGTGAAGTTGAATATAGGCTCAAATATGTTGGACAACTTTCAAAAGATGATGGCTTGCTAATTGAACAGTATTTAACGAAATGTATATCCTGTATTAGTAATTCCCTTGATGATGTATTGGTCACAACTATACCTGCAATTAAAGAAAAGCAGAATAAAGCCTCTTGGCTATTGGCTGAATTTGTTGCAGATGAGTTGGAAACAGATTTTTTAAAGACAACTTTACTTAAGGATAAACCTCAAATGAAGAGCCTTGATGTTTCTGATAAGATAAAAACTTGGAGAGAAATATATGCTACATATCCAATTGAAACATCTATTGATTCAGATGAACTATATGGTAAAACTATTCTTATTGTTGATGACTTGTATCAATCTGGTGCATCCATGTGGTGTTATGCTGAATATTTGAAGTACTTAGGTGCTTCAAATGTTTTAGGCATAGCATTAGTAAAATCTTTGAAGGATAGTGATAATAAAAATCATGGTTAAAATATATTTGGAAGAGTGGTGGTAATATGGATAATTCAATATTGCAAGTGGCAGTTGCTAAAGGCATAGGAGATGTTGCGTTAAAAAAATATCTAAAGTATATTCAGCATAATAAAATAGGACAAGAAAGTTGTCTTAGCGATGAAGTGTTTTGTAAAATTGGTTTCAAACAAGATATAGTTAATAGTATAGAAGAAAACCAAGAACGAGCCACAGATATTTATGATAAACTGATTTCAAAAGGAATTGAAATTATAGCTGAAACATCAGATGATTATCCTCAGTACTTAAAGGAAATGCTACAAGACAAATGCCCACCATTGTTATTTGTTAAAGGTAATAAAAAACTATTAAATCAAATTGGTGTGGGCTTTTGTGGTTCGAGACAAGTTTCTAATAAAGGCATGGGTATAGCAGCCAATTGTGCAAAACAATTAGCTGAAAAAGATGTTGTGATTGTCAGTGGGTATGCTGCAGGCACTGATTTAACTGCACATAAAACCGCTTTGGAAAGTGGCGGAACAACAATTTTTGTATTAGCAGAGGGCATTTTGAAATCCAGTGTAAAGAAACAAATAGGACATCTGTTGAATGATAAAAATCATTTATTTGTATCGCAATTCATGCCAGAATTGACTTGGAACGCCAGCAATGCAATGAAAAGAAATTCTACAATAATAGGATTGTCGAGAGCAATGATATTGGTGGAGTCAAGACTTGAAGGAGGTACATTTGCGGCAGGTGAAGAAGCTCTGCGCGTAAATTGTCCACTATTTGTTATCGACTTTTCTAAACCTGAGGTATCTGCAGAGGCAAACCCGTATTTTATAAGCAAAGGTGGCATACCTATTCGTGGAAAAGATGGTCAACCTAATATGAAAAATGTTTTCAATTCTATCACATCTGAAATAAGACTTAATAATTCATCTAATATAGAACAATTGCAAATTGACATCTTCAAATAAAAAAGATACCTGAGCGTTATATCGTTCAGGTATCTTTTCTCATCTCTATTGCTTGATTTATAATTTCGATTTTTTTATCCAATTTAAAATCATAAATACTTGCCACAAAAACTTGGTTTTCTGACAACTCTATTTTTATTAAATTAAAAAGCATTTCAGTATTTTTATCGTCCAACTCTTTGCCTTTTGGAGAATCTAAAATCATGAAAAGCTTCTCGCCAATATCTTCTTCAATTACTTTGAGAAAAGCAAGTTTAAATGCAAACACCATTTTTTGCAAGACTGCCCCAGACATTGATTTTAAATCAGAAGTAAAGATAAAATCATTTTTCAACACCATTTTATCTTCAACATCTAACATCTCTGCAAACTTAAACACATAATTATATATCTTGGTGATAAAATCATTACTTTGTTTTAAAATTCGCTTTATTTCATAATTTACATCGCTTAAATCCTTTTGAGTCTTTTCTAATAAATTTTCTACAAGCGTTTGATCTATATTAAGATTAGCTAATTGTTTGTTAATTATTTCGTTGCCTGAGGTATTGTCCAAAAAAGAGAGTTGCAGATTCTTTTGTTGAAACTCCTCCAATTTTGATTCGTATGATGCTTTTTCTCGTTTGATCTGTTCAATATTAGTTGCAAGAACTGATTTTCGGGCATTTAAATAATCTTGATTAGATTTTGAGTGTACAATAGTTTTGCTGGTAACAGGTATAGTAATGCCATCCTTTTGTACTGAAAGCAACATCGAATCAATATAAGTGAAAAAACTTTTTTCGCTGTTTATAACAGAAACTATTTCCGACAATGCATCCTTAAGATTCTTAAGTTTTAAATTGCAATAGACAATACTGTCATTTATTTCCTTTTCGATGTCTGTCATAAATATTTCGCCGTTTTGTTCATAGACTTCTTCACACAGTTCTTTCATATTACGCATGGCTAAGTATTTATTTTTGTTTAGCGTAAGTTGACTTTTTTGAGCAAGTAATGTATCTATATCAACATTATTTAACCCTGATAGCAGTTCTTCAATATTGAATTTAATTTTTCCAATAACAGTTCCCCTATTAAGCAATGACCATCCCTTATCTTGATCAATATACAATATTCCTAATAAATTTTTTAATACTTTTACATTATTATAATCAAGCAAATATGATAAAAATGAGATATGTTCGCTTGGAAGTGTAAAATAAACAGTTATATCTTGTTTTTTTACTGTCAAAAAGTTTTTATCCCTAAGTATTATATATTCATTACCCTTGCTTTCAACAATAATTTCAGTATCTACTGTATTAAAATTAATACCTTTCATATTCGGGATTCGATATCCAAGGGCAAAGAACAGTAATCTAAGATATGTAGATTTTCCTTTAGTATTTGATTTTGAAAAAATCAAATTGCTTTTTCTCGAAAATAAATCAGCGCTTTTATTCATTCCCTCTGTTAAGGTTAGTCTTTTAATTATCATTTTTCCACCTCAGCTCCCTTAAATACTTTTGCAATATTGCGATTGTTGGTTATAATTTTATGCATAAAATATTTTGTTAGATATTCTACTATATCATTATCGGTAGAAAGCAATTTAAACTCATCGGTAAAACTATGATACTCGTGTATCAAAAATTGTTTATTCAACTCTTTTGACGAGCAACCCTGATGGGTTTGACGATAGTCTTTAAATTTAGTAAGAACTTTGTTGCTAAATTCAAACCTTTCATGATAAATAGTTTTGGGAGCATCTATAATTTCTTGCACGTCTTGATCAATAGAACTATCTGTCTGGAAAGAAAGGCAATCCGATAATTCATCTAAAATGTTAGCAGAAGAATAAATTATAACGGGCCACAAAAAAGTTTCTTTAGTTATGTTTTTGATGATTTTCGATTCTTTTATAGTAGAATCATGAGAAAATTGATTTTGCCAATGCTCCAAGAGCTTGTTTTTTAGACAAATAGATTGATTTATGCTTAGTTGTACAATATTTGATAAGAATTCTAATATAGTAGCTTCAATTTCACTATATCTATTTGTACTATCCCCCCAATATGGATGTATAACAGAAATGAATAGGCTGTTTTTGTCAAATAATTCTATTTTCTCTTTAAGCTTACAAGCATCGGCATATTTTGATTGTAGTTTTTTCAATGCTTTGGGTTCAGTTTCTTTCTTCATTTTAGTATCAATTTTTTTGATTTGATTGTCCTGATATGTTACGACGGAATTAAAGACTTCATCAATTTCTTCCTTAATTTTAGATAGGCAACTGTTATAAGAAATAATTTTATTATTAAATGCTCCATCAGAGGATGCTATGGTATCAGGAATATTGGATATATATATTAAAACATTGTTGTCTTGAGGATTTCTTGCCAACGAAATAATTGCATCTTTGAATTTTTCTTTTTTATCTTTACACGCAGAAAAATCTTGAGCAGATTTTGCTTGTGCAAAAACTTTGTAACCATTTTCAAGAGTAATCTCTATATCTTGTAATGCAGACTCTATCTTAATTTTATTAGCTTTTTTAATATATTTTAGGAAAAGAAATATTCCAGCATTAGCTTGAAAATTCCATCCAAACGAAGAAGCAGAGGCATCATTACTATATTTGTTTTCTTTAATATTGAGATAATCATTCATACCTTTCACTCCGTCTAAATGATATTACTATTATTTTATTATACCATATTTTGATAACTAATCAATTTATGGAAAGGATTAAAAAATGGCATCACTACCTACAGCAGTGCTGCCATTTTCGTGTTCAGTTTGCCTTTGACCCTCGGTTCACAAGTTGTCTATTGCAATAGTCTTTTTTAAATATTAAAACAAGATCATGTTTATCAACCTATGAGTACATTTTGAGTACACTTTTTTGGCAAGTCAGAAAAGCGGAATCAAAATCGAAAATAAGGACAAACAAAACCTGATAAAATCAAGCAAAAACAACCATAACAAGCCCCTCAGAGTCGAGTGGGAATGACGCTGGTGGCTTAACAATGGCTTTAACATGCGGATTTATAGCGTATAACAAATAAAATTAAAACTTAACAATGAAGCTATGTAGCCTTCCTTTTTAGTGCAAATTTGGGAGTTCATGAACACCCAGAATCCACAAAAATTGGGAGGCTATTTCTATGAAAAACAACAAGGAAGAACACTAAGCAAACGAGTGGGAAATTCTAAGGCAGAATTAATACCAGACATCAAGTACAACGGCCTATACAATCTTTGATAATTATTGCTACGGAACCAACGGCCTTTCTCTACAAAAGAGCGGATCATACATTGGGGGCACGTCAATATAGGGCTAAAAATGATAATTTATTTTAAAAGCCTCTTGCGGTACAGGGCTGCCGGCGTATTGATCTCCATAGGTGGCCAGCATATAATCAATGACAAGACGCATTTCGTGAGTGATAGATAGTTTTTTATTAAGTGCATAGCCAAAAGTGCGGTAATTGCGATGCTTGCTTTTGATGCGGAAAAAAGCAAGCTCCTTACTATCTGTTTTAGCATACCAATATGGCAAAATAGCTAAACAGCAGCCTTGCTCGGACAATAGGAAGGCGCGCCCCCAGTCCTTGGTGGTAAAAAGTATATCGGGCTTTCTGTCATATTCTTCAAACAAAGAGAAAAAGAGATTCTGATAGGCCGCTGCATCTACCGTAACAAAAGGCATTTCCAGGTATTGAGCCAAACCTACATAGCCATTTACTTGATTGTGCTCTGCAATTGTATAGGCGATATGATTTTTGGGGATGGCAAGGTGGAATTCCTCATGTTGGATCGTCGTGTATACTAGATTAGGATGCGTGTAGATGACAGGGACAAGAATGATGTCTAGCTGACCTTGGAGTAAAGCAAGAGTAAGATTATCTACGGTATCCTCGGTAACTTGCAGCTTAACCATATTGCAGGTAGTCATATAAGATAATAATTTATTAAAAAACCGGACCGTATAACCTGTGGGCCATCCAACCTTTACTTCTCTGATCCCACTGACATCTTTCATTTTATCTAGCATATTATAATAATCTTCAATTAGTTTTTTCCCATTTCCAAGTAGAACTTTGCCTGCTTCCGTTGGTACACACTTTCCCTTCTCTCTTTCATAGAGAGGGAAATCCAGAGTGCTCTCTATTCTCTTGATGTATTGTGATAAAGCCGGTTGGCTAATATATAGGGCCTCAGCTGCTTTTTGAAAGCTTCCCTCGCGCTCAATAGCCAGCATATATTCAATTGTTCTAATTTCAATGATAGATTGCATGTATATACGCCTCCTTATTCTGCAACATATTCACTCAGGCCTGCTTCTATTTTCTCGGTCATAAAGCGTTCTTCCTAAGTGTATCATGAACCTTTTATAAACCCTTGCAATATTTTACCACAAATATCGAGAGGATATAACTTTTTATTATAAGGTTCTATCGTATATTAGTATTTTACAGGAATTTTGTAGGATGTTATAATTAAAACATAAAATATGCTTTTAAAAAAGGTAGAGTGACTAGAAAAGTAAACTGTTTGGCAATAAAAAAGGAGGAACAAAAATGGAAAAATACCATACACCTGCGATTGGCACGGAGGCTTATGACAAAAGCTATGGTGTTGGCTACAAAGTGGGGCATGCATCTTGGACTCCGTACCCGCGCGTGGAAAAGATGAAGCAGGCCTTCACTGCTCTTCCGTATGATATCGATATTCAACGTTTAAGATTGGTTACTGAATCTTATAAGGCGCATGAAAACTGCTCTAGAAAAATGCAGTGCGCCTATGCTTTTCAAAATGTGCTGGAAAACTGCGATATTCAAATTCAAGATGGGGACTTGATTGTTGGAGAAATTGGGGCAACTCCAAAATCTTCTCCCATTTACCCGGAATTCTCGGTTAATTGGATTATTGATGAAACCCTTAATCACCCTTTTGAGGAACGTGAACATGACAAGTTTTTCTTTAAGAGCGAAGCAGATCGTAAAGAATTAGTTGAGCTTTGCCGCTATTGGGAAGGTAAGACGATTGCTGATTATGGCAAAAACCGTATGGACGAAGCTCAAAAAATCGGTTCGCAATTTGGCGAAAGAATTTACCAAACAAATTTGTATCACTACGCAGGCATTGGTCACTATGTAATTGACTATCCGCGCTTGATGAGACTGGGTTTTCCTGGCCTTGTAGAAGAGGTGCAGGCTGCTTATGGAAAGCTTACGAAGAAGGATCCTGAATTTGATGAAAAGAGAGATTTTTATGAAGCTTCGCTAATAATGCTAAAGGCCGCGCAAACTTTTTTGCAGCGCCATGCAAATTTAGCTCTTCAAATGGCTAAAAAGGAAAATGACCCCAAAAGAAAGAGAGAATTAGAAATGGTTGCTGAAAATTGCAAACAAGTTTCTGAGGGTACTCCCAAAACCTTCTGGCAAGCATTGCAATTATTCACGACAGCTACTTCTTTACTGAAAGTAGAAGGAAACGGACATTCTATTTCCTATGGCCGTATGGATCAGTGGCTCTATCCTTTCTATGCAGCTGATATAAAGAACAAAACGATCACGAAGGACTTTGCTCAGGAACTTTTAGAAGTGCAATATCTGAGAATGAACAACCCGACCAAGATTAAAGACGGTGTTACTACTGAGTCCCGTAATGGTTATAATTTTGGCGGTGAGTGCTTAACTGTTGGTGGCGTTGATACCGAAGGCAATGATGTTACAAACGATTTAACCTTTATGCTTCTTGAGGCTTCTGCCCACACCCGCATGGACAGACCTTGGATGTTGGTTCGTATGCACGATAAAACGCCTGAAGAATTAAAAATTAAAGTAGCGGAATGCATCCGCGCCGGCTATGGCCATCCTAAGATCTTCAATGATAAATCAGCGATTCCTTGTATGATGCGCAAGGGGTGCTCGCTTGAGGAAGCAAGAGAATATGCTGTTGTTGGTTGTGTAGAGCTGTCTCTGCCGGGTAAGGAATACGGTTGGCATGACGCAGCTTATATCAATCTTGCGAAGATGATGGAGTTGGTTGTTAATGGCGGACGCACTTTGCAAGGCAAACAATTATCTCCTGATTTTGGCAGCTTGTTAACTTATAAAAGCTATGCTGAGGTATGGGAGAGCGTTGAAAAGCAAATTGAGTATTGGTGTGACCAAATTTGCAGTACTTTGACTATTTTAGAACGTGCGCACAGGCAATTAAAACCGCTTCCCTATGCATCCGCATTCTTCCCGTCTTGTGTTGAATCCGGACACGATTTAAATGAAGGTGGCGCAATCTATAATGGTACAGGGCCGCAGGGCGGCGGGATTGCAAGTTGTGCCGATATGTTGTGCACAATCAAGCAGTTGATGTTTGATGAAAAAAAGTATACTGGCGAGCAATTGCTTAAAGCGATCAAAGACAACTGGGTTGGACATGAGACCCTGTACCATCTTATTAATGGTCCTAAAGTGCATCACTATGGTAATGATGATGATTATGCAGATGAAATTTTCAAGAATATTTTTGAGTGCTATTGCAGGCATATGACCGGCAGGAAAAATGCTCGTGGTGGAGAATACCGCCCCGGGGTATATACTGTAAATGCTAACGTAGGCATGGGCCTACATATGAATGCGTCTTTGGATGGGCGTAAGAATTTCGAACCTATCTCTGATAATATGGGCCCTGTTCATACGGATGGAGGTTCCCATGATATCAAGGGACCGACCGCTCTTGTGAACTCTGTTTGCAAGGTTGACCACAGTATTGCAACTAACGGTACCTTGATGAACTTCAAGTTCCCTGAAAGTGCTGTTTCTGGTAAACAGGGCAGGGATAATCTGGTCAGCTTTATTGATGAGTATTTATATAAGGGCGGTATGCACATGCAATTCAATGTAATGAGTGCTAAAACCATGAGAGCCGCTCAAAAGCATCCGGAAGACTATCAGGATATGTTAGTACGCGTTGCTGGTTATAGTGCCTACTTTGTTCAATTAGGAAAACCGCTGCAAAAAGATTTGATTCAGCGGACGGAATTAAATTTTTAGCATTAAAATGTCGCCTTTGTCAAGATGATAGAAAAATGCGATTCATCGTGTACCGTAAAATTCTAAATGCTGATAGCCTTTCAAGTCTGAGGCAACCACAGCCACCGCTTGTAGCAAGGGAATTCCTTGTTACAGGGGCGGCGGCTGTGCTGCATTGAGAGGTGTAGAACTCTTCTGCGTGAAAACGCTCCGGATAACAGGTGTTTGCAGTGCATGAGTGGACGTGCCAAGAGTTGACGCTTTCTTTTTATTATGTATCATGTGTGTAGAGGGGTGTTGTAGTGTCTCATAAGGGGAACGTATTTAACATTCAGCGATTTACCATCAATGATGGCCCTGGAGTGCGAACCGAATTATTTCTGAAGGGGTGTCCTTTAAGGTGTAAATGGTGTAGTAATCCGGAAAGTTGGATGTCAATCATACAGCCTGGGATATATAGAGCTAAGTGTATATCAAGGAAAAAGTGTGGTTTGTGTGAGGAAAGCTGTCCGCAATCCGGTGCTTTAAACTTTTATCGCGGCAAAATAGCTCTAATAGACCGCAGCAAATGTCTGAATTGTATGGCCTGTGCAAGAGCATGTCCCTCAGAGGCTGTTAAGCAATGGGGCAATATGATGACTGTAGAGGAATGTATGCAAGAGATTCGAAGGGATAAAGGATATTATGACCGCTCTGGAGGCGGCATTACCGTATCTGGAGGCGAGCCCTTGCTGCAAAGCGATTTTGTCGCTGAACTTTTTAAATCCTGCAAGGAGGAGAATATTCAGACCTGCTTTGAGTCTACCTTTTATGCGGAATGGGAAGAAATTGAAAAAATTCTGCCCTACACGGATTTGATAATTACAGATATTAAACATATGAATACACAGGTACATAGTCAATACACAGGGGTACATAACGAGAAAATTCTTGAAAATTTAGAAAAGCTAGCCGGGCTGGGAAGAAAGCTTATTGTGCGCATACCCTTGATTCCAACAATAAATGATAGCATGGAAAATATTGAGGCTACAGCAGAGTTTATTCTCAAGAAATTGAACGGTCAGGTCAGTATTATACAGCTTTTGAGCTACATGCGTCTGGGAGAAGAAAAGTATGCCTCCTTAGGAATTCCTTATCAGATGTCCTATCTTAAGTTCAATAGAAGATCCTTTCAGAATCATGTTAAGGAAATCTCCGCATATTTTAATGCGAGGGGAATTAAATGTATTGTTGGGACAACAGAGACTGAATAGATGAAAAGGGGGATTACTTATGCAGTTAAATCTACAGGGCAAGAGCGTGGTAATAGCCGGTGGTGCGCCAGGCATAGGGAAGGCAATTGCACTGGAGTTTATTGACGCGGGTGGCAAATGTTACTAATTATGATGAGCTGAGCAGCTTTGCCGATGCGGTAAAAAGTGAAAATGGGGAAATAGATATTTGGATAAATAATGCCGGCTCCAATCAACTCAAGGACCTTATGGATTACAGTGTGGATGAGTTTAAGCATATGGTAGATACTGACCTGATCCCCGAAAGCCTTGTTAAATCAAGGTTTTCGGGGATCGTTTAGCTACCAAACGAAAGGCAAGGAACATCTTCC
Source organism: Eubacteriales bacterium (assembly GCA_029004515.1). GTDB lineage: Bacteria > Bacillota > Clostridia > Monoglobales > UMGS1388 > UMGS1388. Next base: position 10,798 of record JAQVYH010000076.1, read on the forward strand.
TTGCCTTTTATATACACTATTTGTTCAAATTTTAGTTGAAGTGAACCTGCACTAAAGATAATACATCGACACCGCTTGAACTAGTTTGTATGCTGTGGCTAATCTCTTGATAGTGATATACTATTCGCGGTGTAATATCCTGATACATTCGTCCAGCAACTGAATTGCTTACTCCGCACCAATTTCCATGTGTAGCTGACTGTCCACCAGCCAGTAGCACTTGAGCTTTACCGTACACCACAACTTTTACAGCAGAGCCATCAGCAATACCAGATTCGTAAATAATTCCGATTGGCATAGATGACCCAGCTGGCGCAATGCTCACCGCATTATCAACAGACGTTGACGCAATAACAATAGTACCCTTCACACTGTTGGCTCCAATTTTATTTATAAACGTTTCGTAGATACCGCCCTCAGAAGTAAATCCGTTAGTTGTGGCAGGAAACCTAGAATTAAACAATTCATAACTTACTGATCCACTCATATTCAAACCACCACAATATAAGGTACAGCTGCTTTTCTGGTGTAGTCAAAGCTGTATAAGAAGCTTCTGAAATCTGCTGATTAACCCAAGCTAATTTAGTAGAAGCATTATTCCAATACCAA
>JAQVYH010000077.1 GCA_029004515.1 Eubacteriales bacterium
AAAGATTACAACTAAAAACAAAACTGACTCCGTTAGAAAAACGAAATCAGTTTGTCGCTTAAAATTTAATTTTTGCCTACCATGAGGTCTGTTTTTGTACTGTCCGCACAAACTGGTGCAGTTCAAAAAGCTTGTCTTTTAATTTAAGGAGAATTATTATGATACATTCATTCTTACTTATTGGTCAATCCAATATGGCAGGTCGTGGGTTTATTAATGAGGCAAAGGAAATCAATACTGAAAGAATTAAGATTTTAAGAAATGGTCGTTGGCAGGGGATGTATCGACCGATAAATGGTGATAGGGGCTACTCCGGTGTCAGCCTTGCTGAGAGTTTTGCAGAAAAGTATGCTAATGACCACGGCGTAGATGTGGGCCTTATATGTTGTGCTGATGGTGGAACAAGCCTTAATCAATGGCAGCCCGGTGGACTGTTGTATGATAACGCTGTGTATCAGGCAAGGCTTGCATCAAGAACATCTACAATAGCAGGGGTTCTGTGGCATCAGGGTGAGTCAGATTGCGCCCCTGATTTATATCCTACATATGAAATACGTCTTGATAAGATGCACAGGTCATTAAGAAAAGATCTTGACCTATATGATGTGCCGATTTTATTGGGCGGACTAGGTGATTTTCTTATGGAATGCCCTCACGATGAGAGGCTTAAGAATTATCAGCAGGTGAACAATGCCCTTGAAAATGTAGCTAGAGCAAGCCATATGATGGGGTACGTTTCAGCTACAGACCTTGGATCTAATCCCGATAAGCTCCATTTCAATGCAGAGGCTTTGTATGAATTTGGATTAAGATACTACAAAGAATTTGATAAGCTTCGTGATAAGAACAAAGTATTTAAGGATAAACCACATCCTGATGACGCACTAAGAACATCGATGGAGTTACTATAAAACAAAAATCCCTCCTGTAAAACGGAGGGATTTTTTATGTATCAATGTATTTTATTAATGCTCGATATGTATTCTAATAAGCCGATGAAAGGCTGTGGAGCAATATCTTATTATGCGTTCTGTGCATTCTATTAAGCCGACTACATCACTTCTTCAGGATGTACTGTCATATCGCTCAGGTTCTTGAGTTCATAGAATTTCCCCTTTTTTGCCATAAGCTCATCATATGTGCCTGACTCAACACAACTACCATTTTCCATAACAACGATTCTGTCTGCGTCACGGATTGTAGAAAGCCTATGTGCTACGATAAAGGTGGTTCTACCCTTAATCAGGCGATTGATAGCTCTCTGCACATGATATTCAGAGATATTATCAAGGGCCGATGTGGCTTCATCAAGGATAAGTATCCTTGGATCTCTTATAAGGGCTCTTGCAATGGATATTCTTTGCTTCTGTCCACCAGAAAGCTTACTACCTCTGTCACCAACCTCTGTATCAAGACCATTTGGAAGTTCATCAAGGAATTCATCAATACAAGCCATTTTGATGACTTCTTGTAACCTCTCTTCATTTACATTGTGCATACCATAGACGATATTGTCACGAAGAGTTCCCATGAAGATTGCTGTATTCTGTGGCACAACGGCAAGGAACTTACGGTATGATCCCATCTTGAGCATTTCGATTGGTTTACCATCTACTTTAATTTGCCCTTCTGTTGCCTTGAGGAACCCGATTATCATATTCATAATAGTTGTCTTACCTGATCCTGATGCCCCAACGAATGCAACACATTCGCCTGGCTCAACATGGAGATTAAAGTTATTAATTGTATTAACTTCTGCATCTGGGTAGTGATATGATACCTTGTCAAAATAAATTGTTCCGTGAACATACCTAAGAGGGATCTTATCACGGTCATCTTCAATATCATCACTAAGCATAATTTCTGATACGGATTTAACTGATTCAAGGCCCTTTGTCATTTCTGGGAATATATTAACAAGATTCTGCACATTCATCGAGATGGATGAGAAGTAGGATTGGAACATAACGATACTACCTACTGCAATAAGTCCTTTAACGGCAAGGGAACTTGTAAATAAAAGGCAAACAGCGCTGAGCGCCTGACCGATAACCCATGATGTAGATGCAAAGTAAGAATTTGTTTTATCCAGATTAAGACCCTTTTCTTTAACAGAGGAAATGTTCTGTTCAATGGCGGCTATTTCTTGTTCCTCAAGTCCGTGTGCCTTTGTAATCTGAATCATATCAAGCATTGTTGTTACCTTTGCTGACATGCTCTCGTTCACTGTTCTGTATTCTCGATTGTTTTTACGCATCTTTCTTCTAAAGAAGTATATGAGAATGACATTGACTGGTATAACAAAGAGGAAGAAGAGTGTAACAAGACCACTCTCTTTAATTGAGATACCCACCGCTACAAATACACTTATGAGGCTTGGTATTACGCTTTTGATAAGGTGAGTGTTCAAAAATTCAATTGCTTCGATATCTCGAAGAAATTTAGCTTGTATCTTACCGTTTTCTGTGATGTTGTGATATGTAATCGAAAGGTGCTGGAGCTTTTTGATAAGAGTATTTCGAAGCCCTGCACCGATTGTTCTTAAAGTCTTATCAACATAGCGGCTATACAAAACATGGGTTGGTATGTTAAGTGCCAAAAGACCCAATAAAACTGCTATGTTTATTAGAATATCTTTTTGTGACTTGCTTGACCCAATATCACCCGAACTTACAATGTTGATAATATTTGATGTTATAATGGGAATAATCCAAAGTGGAGAATGCTTAATAAGGAAAAGAATAGTAGATACTACCATATTCTTCCAATACATTCCATAAAGCTTCTTGAGTAGCTTTATACCACCTTTTTTACCATCCTTCATCTCTTCATCCTCAAAGAGGAATTCGTAGTCCGGTACATAATCTACTCTCGTACTGTTAATGACTAAATCTTTTTCTTCTGACATAACAATCACCCCGCTTGTAAAATCACTTGTAGTATACTACGAAGGCTCTATACTGTCAATTGAAATAGAGAAACAGTTGTTTACATTTTGGTTACATCTCCTAATTGTACTTGTTATATGCTTTGACCCAAGAGTAATATACTGCGCAGGAGTGGTTGTGTTTAACCCCATATCCCGTATTGTTATTATCCTCCCTTATTGTCTCTGTCGCGTTATATGCTAAAAATCTGGAAATCCGTGCCATATCTCCGATAATCAGTCCTTTAGCGATAATTGACATTCCTTCCTCACCTTCCGGGCCACTTTTTTGTGCTGCACAGAGTCCCTTTATGAAGTATTCATACACACTCATTTTGTCTCTTCCTACAGAAATTTTTTTGCCATAGTAATCTTTAACGGTGGGAATTACTTTGCTGATAGAATCAAAAGATTTTTGCAGTTCTCCACTATCAATGCGACAAAAATTGCTTTGTGTTAAAAGGTTGAATTCACTTTCCATCTCTTCTGTTATAGGTTGTTTTGCATCAGATACATCAAAGTTAATGGTTTCTCCGTTTTTGCTATAAATCCATTCTTCCTCGGCAGGATTGATATCTTTTCCGTTGAATGGAAGTTTGGTTATAAAGTCACTCTCGTTGCAAAAGTTAAAGATGTTTTTCATGCTGGTATCAGCATTTGTGGAAACATTAGGAGATGCAAAGGTATATCCATACACCTTCGCTCCTTTATTTGTAAGCTCTGTTGCTAATAGATTAGCAATTGCACCACCACGGCTGTGTCCCGTTATAAGATATATGCCATCATCCTTGTCCTGAATTTGTCTGTCAAGAATTTTCATTATTTTATTTTTACCCTGTTCAAATCCATAATGGACCTTTGACGGAGTTGTTTCGTTTTTATATATATCAAAATTTGACTCCCATTCCCCGTTGCAGGTTCCTCGTATAGCTATGATGTAAACCTTTCCGACCCCGTCGATAGTTTTTGTGCCCAGAGAAAATGCGGAACCCATTTTGTTAATCCGATTGTAATGGTATTGCGTGTATTTATATCCCATCTCCTTGAAGGCTGTTGCAATCGCACTTTTGGTGTACGCTCCTGAAGATAAGGCGATGCAAAGCTCAGCCAACTGTGGAGAATATTTGTCATTATCACCTAGGAAAAAGCTATCGTCATAATAAAAGCCTAATGTGATTGGACCCATACCATCATCAAATGTAATGTAATGCTTGTTTTGCGTTTGGGTAGATATATATAATGTTGATTCACTCTGGATAAACTGAATTTTCCATTGAAAAATCTTTTCTGCATCATCTTTTGATATATAGCCGTCTGAAGGCTCATTATTAATAGAAGTCAGATGTATTTTAGCATTTGATTTATATCCTTTTCTTTTTATTGTTGCTATGTTATCTTTTGTATTTAGTTGGATTCTCTCGTCTTTGTTGTTTATATTTATTGTGTGCGAGTATCTTGCGACTGTGTAATTTAGTTTCTCGCATATCTCTACTATCGGCAGGTAGACTACATCACTTTTAATTATTGGTGGATCTTTGATGTAGTTTCCATTCGCTATTATACTATTGCACTCCGATATAATATATGTCGCTTCCTGTTTGACTGTATAGGTAGAATGGTATTGCACCTTGAGGGTGATAATAATAGATATTGTGATGATTAATATATAGGCAAAAATCTTTTTATTCATCGTATAAAAAATCTTCCTTATTTTATATATTCCTTGTTGTTGACAAACCCGACACAGAGGTATATGATAAAACTATTATTACCAATGAAGCAAAAACAATGACAGTAATTTGCAAGATATATAAATTTACAGTTAATCGGAGCTTGCTTGCACGGATACCTTAATCAAACCAATAAAGTTATTAATAAGAAAGCTTTAAATTAATTGGAGAAAATTGAAAAAATATCTTGACTAACGGGGAAAAGTATGTTATATTACTATTAACCCGCCGAGAGGGTTATTTTTTTCGTGCAAAAAATTATTTTATATATAGAAGGCTCAAGCTTCTCCTCAAGCGCCAGACTCACGGCAGAAGAGGTTGGGTCTTTGTGGAAAATTAATCAGGTGAGTCGGAAAGGCATGAACAGATAATGAGAAACAAGATTACATTAGCTTGCACAGAATGTAAGCAGAGAAACTACGACACTATGAAGAACAAGAAGAACGATCCAGACAGACTCGAAATGAACAAGTACTGTCCTTTCTGCAGAAAGCACACTCTGCACAAGGAAACAAAGTAGTCAATAAAAAAATTATCGGTTGCTTGAAAACAATATTGAACAATACTTGTCGAAAGGATTGAGTGAATATGTCCGCTATGGAAAAAAAGGAAGTAAAGAAGAACATCTTTTCTCCTATCGTGAAGTTTTTTAAGGAAATTAAGAGCGAGCTCAAGAAAGTAGTATTCCCTACACTTAAGCAGACAAGAGTAAACACAACTGTAGTTATCGTTACAGTTATTTTGGTTGGTATTCTTATCGGAGTTCTTGATTTTGCTTTTAACTATGGAAGAAACCTCCTCATCACCACTGATAAACCAGTAGCAGAGGAACAGGTGAATGACGCTATAACAGAAAACAACCAAGTTGATCCTGTAAAATCAGCACAGGTTATTCTTGATGAGCTTAACAATTACAAGTATGATGAAAAAGGTAATGCTATCGATGAAGAAGGTAAAGTTATCGTTATGCAGAGTGCTGAAGGTAGTGTAGAGCTTAATGCTGAAAATGTTGCAAAGATCAGAGAAAGTGCACAGTCAGTTATTGATGGAGCACAGGATAAAGCAGATGCACCCGATGAAGGGGGCAATCAGTAATGGCGAACAGCAAGGCTAAGTGGTATGTAGTTCATACTTATTCCGGCTATGAAAACAAGGTTAAGGCTAATATCGAAAAGATTGTCGAAAACCATTCCATGCAGGACGCTATCCTTGATGTTCAGGTTCCACTTGAAGAAGTTCTTGAAGTTAAAGATGACAAGAAGAAAGTGGTGCTTAGAAAGAAGTTCCCGGGTTATGTTATTATCAAGATGGTAATGACTGACGAAACATGGTACATTATCCGTAACACTAGAGGTGTTACAGGTTTTGTTGGCCCTGCCAGTAAGCCCGTTCCCCTTTCTGATGAAGAAATTGAGAATATGGGAATAGAAAAGAAGGTAATTGTACTTCCGTACGAGGTTGGCGATACTGTCGTTATCAGATTTGGTCCACTTGAAGACTTCTCCGGTACGGTTGAAGAAATCAATTTGGATAAGAAGAAAGTTAGAGTTATCGTTGCTATGTTCGGTGGTCGTGAAACACCCGTTGAGCTTGAGTTCAACCAGGTTGAACCATTGAAGTAATAGTAATTATCCAGAAATTTTAGGAGGAAGATATATTATGGCACAGAAGGTATCAGGTTACATTAAATTACAAATTCCAGCTGGTAAGGCTACTCCAGCACCACCTGTTGGTCCAGCTCTTGGTCAGCACGGTGTAAATATTATGGACTTCTGTAAGCAGTTCAATGAAAAGACACAGAAGGATGCAGGTCTTATTATCCCTGTTGTTATCACAGTATATTCAGACCGTTCATTCTCATTCATAACAAAGACTCCACCAGCAGCCGTTCTTATTAAGAAGGCTATCGGTCTTGAAAAGGGTTCAGGTGTTCCTAACAAGACTAAGGTTGGTATGCTCACTCAGGATCAGCTTCGTTCTATCGCAGAACAGAAGGCACCAGATCTCAACGCTGCTTCAGTTGAAGCGGCTATGAGAATTATTGCTGGTACTGCAAGAAGCATGGGCGTTACAGTAGAAGAATAATTTTAATAAAAACTAATAATGTGGAAGGCTTTATATAGCCGCTACTACCACAAGGAGGTTAATTATAATGGGTAAAAAGTACGAAGAAAGTCTTAAGCTTATTGAGAAATCAAAGCTTTATGACACAAAGGAAGCTCTTGATCTTGTTATTAAGACTTCAAAAGCAAAGTTTGACGAAACAATCGAAGTTCACCTTAAGTTAGGTGTTGACTCTCGTCACGCTGATCAGCAGGTTAGAGGCGCGGTTGTTCTCCCTCACGGTACAGGTAAGGTTGCTAGAGTACTTGTATTTGCAAAGGGAGACAAGGCTGAAGAGGCTGAAAAGGCTGGCGCAGATTTCGTTGGCGCGGAAGAGCTTATTCCAAAGATTCAGAACGACAACTGGTTTGAATTTGACGTTGTAGTTGCAACTCCTGATATGATGGGCGTTGTTGGTCGTCTTGGTAAGGTGCTTGGTCCTAAGGGTCTTATGCCAAACCCTAAGGCTGGTACAGTTACAATGGATGTAGCGAAGGCTATTTCAGATATCAAGTCTGGTAAGATTGAATACCGTCTTGACAAGACAAACATCATCCACTGTCCAGTAGGTAAGGCTTCATTCGGCGTAGATAAGCTTTATGAAAATGTTACAACACTCTTCAATGCAGTAGCAAAGGCTAAGCCAGCAGCTGCTAAAGGTCAGTATGTAAGAAGTGCTACTCTTACTTCTACAATGGGCCCTGGTGTTAAGGTTAACCCAGCAAGAGTAACTGAATAAAATTCATGCTTGACAACCATATATTGTTATGGTATAATAGCAAATGCTTGGTAATCCAAGCATACAAAATTCCGCAGACAGCAGGCACAAAGGTAAGCCCTGCCGAGGAGATAAATCCTTAAATTAAAAGCTTATGGGTTTTCTATGTCTGCGTAGAAAACCCATTTTTTATTATTTTCGAAAGGAGGACAATGACATGCCAAATGATAATGCTATGAAAGCAAAACAGGAAGTTATTGAAAAGCTCGTTGAGAGATTATCAAGTTCATGCGCTGGTGTATTGGTTGACTACCGTGGACTTACAGTTGAAGAGGATACAAACCTCAGAAGACAGTTCAGAGAAGCTGGTGTTGAATACGCGGTTGTTAAGAACACAATGACAAGATTCGCTGCTGAAAAGTGCGGACTTAACGATCTCGACCCAATCCTTAACGGACCTACAGCTCTCGCTACACATCCAACAGATGTGATTATTTCAGCTAAGATTATTATGGATTTTGCTAAATCAAATCCAAATCTTGAAGTAAAGTCCGGTTTTGTTGAAGGTAAGGTTATTTCTGTTGAAGAAGTTAAGGCTTACGCTGCAATTCCTTCAAAAGAAGTTCTTATTTCCAAGATGCTTGGAAGTATGCTTTCACCTATCAGTGCCCTTGCAAGAACATTGCAGGCTATTGTTGATGAAGGCGCAACATCAGGTGCAAATGCAGCTGCTGAAGAGGCTCCAGTAGAAGCACCAGCAGAAGCTCCAGTTGAAGAAACTGTAGAAGCTCCTGTAGAGGAAGCTGCTCCAGAAGCAGCCGCTGAAGAAGCTCCAGTAGAGGAAGCTCCTGCAGCAGAATAAGTAGTAAACCAAAGTAAAATATTAATAAAATAATTGGAGGTAAATTAAAATGGCAGACGTAACAAAAATTCTTGAAGATATTAAATCACTCTCATTAATCGAAGTTAATGATCTTGTAAAGGCTCTTGAAGAAGAGTTTGGTGTATCAGCGGCAGCTCCTGTAGCTGTTATGGCTGGTGGCGCAGCAGACGCAGGTGCTGGTGCAGCTGAAAAGACAGAATTTGATGTAGTACTTGTTGAAGCAGGTGCTGAAAAGATCAAGGTTATCAAGGTTGTTCGTGAACTCACAGGTCTTGGTCTTAAGGAAGCTAAGGAAGTAGTAGATGGCGCTCCTAAGACACTTAAGGAAGCTATTTCTAAGGACGCAGCTGAAGAAATTAAGACAAAGCTTGAAGAAGTTGGCGCAAAGGTTGAAATTAAGTAATTTTACTTATACAACTGTAAAAATCCCGTGGATTATTCCACGGGATTTTTTTATTTAGATATTAATCCAAATTGAATTATCATAGTTGACAATATATTATTTAATAGTATATTGTTTTGTTTGTATGACGATAGTCCTTAGGCGTTGTGCCTGTAGTCTTTTTGAAGGCTTTATAAAAGTTTGCTGCATTGTTAAATCCGCACTCTAGTGCAATATCCAGAACTGTTTTCGTACTTGTATTTAAAAGTCGTATAGCTTTATGAATTCTTTTCTGTATCACATGTTCGGTGAAGCTTATTCTCATAGAACGCGAGAATTTTTTTGATAAACAGTTGCAAGACATATGTAATTGTGATGCTATTTCTGATATAGAAATATTAGAAGTATAATTTTGTTCAATATATTTCAAGGCGAATGCTATATCATTATCAAAAGGATTATAATCAAGATGTAGCATATCATTTTCACGACATAATAAGGCTAAGATGTTGATAAGCTTTGCACCTATTATTGTGCCAAAGTTAACCAACTTGCCAATTTCCTCAGTCTCTATTTCTTTAAATAGTCGTATTAGTTCTTCTGTTCCGTGAATGCGGGATTTGGCATCTTTGCTGAAAAACAGACCGGCAAATTGTGTGTTAATTACAAATTCTGGGTCAAAGTCAATTACAGTAATGTTGACTCCGTATTCGCTATGTATTTCACTAAAGGCACGATTTTCTCTGTTGTTGAGAATAACAATGTCACCACAGGTTACATTGTATGGTCTGTTTCCTATCTCCCAAACTCCTTCACCTTTATTAATAATACACAGTTTGAAATGTCCGGAAACATAATACTGCCTGATATCTGAATTTGCTGCCTTTATTTTGTACACCGTAATATGGTAGTTGCTAAAGTCAAGCATATTTATCACCCCATCTATATATTACTATAGTCTATTGGTAATGTAAAGGTGATTGTCACAACAGTTGACATTCTAGACACAAATAATGATGAAATAGTGCTCTATTGTTGATAAAATAAAAGTGTAGTATTACTATGTTTGTTTTAGAAAGGGAGAGGAGCATGAAGCAAAATATGTTATGTTTTGACTGGAATGGTTTAATGGCAATTTTAATTATTATCAGTATTATTGTTTTTCAAAGTCCAATTATTGTCTTTGCGCAGATGGCACAAACAGAAGATGAGGAAATGATAATAAGAAACAGATGGAGTGAAATAAAATCATCCATTATCGAGGTTCCATTCGAAGAGATTTTAGAAGAGGGTGAAACTTTGATTACCGATGGTTCGGCAAACTATATTCCTAGATTGGAACAACTTATGGCGAAAGCTAATGAGGCTTATCTAGATGACGGCAAGATGAGAGTAATCAAATTCCCCGTTGGTACATTTAATTTTCCAATTGATAATCCAACTGCAAAGTGTGTTTCCGGTGTAGGTTTTAGAGGTGCTGGTAAAATTGATAACGGGGATGGGACATATACTTATCTTACCAAACTTACACCTACTCAAACAATATTAGGGACAAATCCGGATTACAATACGACGCAAGTTCACGAAGATATCATTATTGATTGTCTAGAGATTGATTGCTCTGGTCAGGAGGTAATTGAATCAATCTCAAAATTCTGGTATGTTTATAAAGCAATTTATGTTGAACGCGTAGATAATTGGTGGATGAATGATGTATATGCTCACGACAGTCTTGGAACTTTATTTGGTTTAGATTATATTTATTCTGAGGGAGTATACCATATTGACTGTCGAGCTGTAAATTCCGGAAGAGCTGGCACTGCGGATGTATCTGGTCCGGGAGCGGGTTTTGGCATAACATCAGGTAGGTCGGCAAGCGAACCTTGTAAATTTGTAGGTTGTATAGCAGAGAATTGTAAAACCGGTGGATATTATTTTGAAATTCGTTCAAACAAGGTAGATTTACCTGTTGGATATTCTATTCTTAATTGTAAAGCTTTTGATTGTTCTTTTGGAGTTGACGACCAAGGTGTAGATGATCTTATCATAGAGAACAGTAGCTTTTATAGAAACTCATCATATGGAATAAGACGAGGTGGGACTACTTCTGGTGCTGGTTCAAATGCATTTCCTGGGGATATGTATTGTAAAAACACAAAAATATATTCTAATGGCTCGGTTTCTAATGTAGCTATTCGCTCTGCTGGCGTAGGTTTTACTGAACGACTTCAAGAAATAGATAAAAACGACCATTGTGAACAGGTGTTTGAGAACTGTGAAATTTATAACAACAGAGGTTATGGTATTTCTAATACTTATTCTGTGCCCAGATATTTGAAATTAAAAGGTAGTACTAAGATATATAATAATGGGGGTTCCGGTATACACATCAGAGAAGGAAAAGATAATACGGAGATTTTAACTTTAACTACCGAGGGAGACAATGTTGAAATATATAATAATGGTATATGCGCAGATACTGCACTTTATGCTACAGAAAACGGTTCGGCAACGGGTGTATATGGCGATGCTGTTACCCTGTCGGTGAATTCAAACAACAATAATATGAAATTTAAAGCATATGGTAATAAGTCTAGAGTTATTGCATTTAGAGAGTATATGGGTAATGACAAT
>JAQVYH010000078.1 GCA_029004515.1 Eubacteriales bacterium
GGCCTTGTTGTTTCAGGCGACATTGGATGTTATACCCTTGGTGCAATTGCACCACTTGCAAGCGTTGATACAACAGTTTGTATGGGTGCTTCAGTTAGCGGTGCTCTTGGTATGGCAAAGGCAAGAGGCAGTGAGTTTAACAAGAAACTTGTTTCTGTAATCGGCGATTCAACCTTTATCCATTCTGGTATCACAGGTCTTATTGACATAGTATACAACAAGGGTGCAAATACTGTTATTATCCTTGATAACTCAATTACAGGTATGACAGGGCATCAGGAGAACCCAACAACAGGCTACACAATCCGTGGTGAACAAACAAAGCAGGTTAACCTTGTAGCGCTTGTAAAGTCAATCGGGGTTGAGCGAGTTGTTGTTGCAGACCCATTTGATCTTAATGGCTTTGAAGAAGTAGTTAAGGCTGAAACACAGGCTGACGAGCCATCAGTTATTATTGCACAGCGTCCTTGTGCACTTCTTAAGTCAGTTAAATATACAGGTCATTGTCACATTGACACAGACAAGTGTAAAAAGTGCAAACTCTGTATGAAGCTTGGTTGCCCAGCTATATCTGAAAATAACGGCGTGGTATCAATTAATATGACACAGTGCAACGGCTGCGGACTTTGTCTTAATGTTTGTCCGTTTGGCGCAATTGAAAAGGAGGACTGATTGAGATGACTAAGAATATTATGATTGTTGGCGTTGGCGGTCAGGGTACACTCCTTGCCAGCAGAATTTTAGGCAACACAGTTATTGGTGAAGGCTATGATGTAAAGCTCTCTGAAGTACACGGTATGAGCCAGAGAGGCGGCAGCGTTGTAACATATGTTAAATATGGTGAAAAGGTATACTCTCCTATTATTGACGAGGGCGAGGCTGATATTATCCTTGCTTTTGAAATGTTGGAAGCCTACAGAGCACTTCCTTACCTTAAAAAAGACGGTGTTATGATTGCAAACACACAGCAGATTGACCCAATGCCTGTTATCACAGGTGCTGCAAAATATCCTGAAAATATCGCAGAGAAGATTTCTGCAAAGGTTAAACTTATTACTGTTGATGCGCTTAGTATGGCAACAGAGGCTGGTAATATGAAGGCTGTTAATGTAGTCCTTATCGGTGTTATGGCAAAGAGCACAGAGATCCCTTATGAAAAGTGGATTGAAACAATTAAGAGCACCGTTCCTGAAAAATTTCTTGAAGTTAACCTCAAAGCATTTGATATGGGATATAATATGTAATTGGATATAATAAAATACAATAAAAGGGGTTGTAAAGTATGTTAATTAAGCAGATTTCAGTTTTTATTGAAAACAAGGCTGGTACAGTTGGAAAAATTATCGAGATTATCGGCAGCAATGATATAAACATCAGTGCACTTTCAATTGCTGATACAACAGATTTTGGTATTCTCCGCCTTATCGTAGACGACCCATACAAGGCTGCGCAGATTCTTACAGAGCGTGACTTTGTAGTAAAGACAACTGATGTAATATCCATTGGTATTGAGAATAAACCGGGAAGCCTTATTAATATCCTTGATACTTTTAAGGATAACAACATTGCAATCGACTATATGTATGCATTTGTAAACGAGGAGGATAACGCTGTTACAATTCTTAAAACAGACGATATCGACCTGGCAGTGCAAAAGCTTGTTGAAAAGGGCATTAAATAACGCATCTATTATATAATGCATAGGCAAGCAAAACAAAATTATTATCTCCAACAAAAAAACAACCTGTTATGAAACAGGTTGTTTTTTTATGTACTGAGCTTATATAATTCTTATATTTCGCTATTGTTGTCACAATAAACATCATAAAATGTCCTCATTTGAACAGCGAATCTGCAATACTAATAATAAACACACTAATTACTTTGCATCTGTCGTAATCACAACTGTCTGGGTTTCATCAATCCAATCAACCTTTGCATCAAGTGACTCTGAAACTGCACGAACAGGGACAAGAGTACGACTGCCAATAAGAAAAGGCGAAACATCAAGTGCGATTTTTCTATTTGCATCAGTTAATATATCAACCACGGTGATTGATGGTGTGTTAATCTGCATCGTGATTACCTTTGTGTTTCTAGTCGCAAAGATAAGCTGATCCTCCTCTATCCATTCAATCTGCGCACCAAGTGCTTCAAAAATAGCACGCATCGGTACCATTGTTCTATCATTAATAAGCTGTGGCGGGACATCAAATTCCATAGCCTTGCCATCAAGCTCAACTGTAATACCCTGAGCAAAAACACCCATTGGGCATATGCACATACATACGACTAGAAGTATAGTTATAATCCTTTTCATTCTTTCACCTGTTCTTTCGTTAATTTTTCTGTTCATGGAGCAACTTCTCTAAACATAATATGGTATACTTTACTTTCACTAAAAGGTCTGGATTGTGTGCTCAATTCCATCACCCTGTAAATAAAGTATACCATAATAAAATTATTTTTTCAAGAAAAATAGTACCAAAGAATGTACGTCCCCAAATGGCTTCCCATCTACGAAGTTGTGTCAACAGAACCGTCCCCTTGTCTTCTTATTAGTCAATCAAAATGTGCAAAAACAGGCACGTCCCTATTTGCACGTCCCTATTTGCATAAATTACGTCCCTATTTGCATAAATTAATTGAAAATAGGTCCAATTTTCTGAGTTATGAAAGCTAATAAAAAAATTCTGTAAATAATTCAAGCAATTCTTTGCGGGATTTAGTTTGTGATAAATTCTGCATTTTTTTTATGCGATATTTTACTGTGTTTTCCGTAACGAATATTTCGGCTGCAAGTTTATTCATGTGTTTTCCGCAAATCAAACCGTAAAGAATACATAAATCCTGTTCATCACAATTAGAAATAAGCTGTTCCATACGGAATATTTTGCTTACATCTTCGTCTGAATAAAAGTTAATATTTTCTGCTTTAATTTTGTTTTCTTTTTGATGAAACAAATTTAAAAAAGGATGAAAGTTTGTGCTTTTGCGAGGCTGAATTTCACCTGTAACAGTTGCTGTAAGTGAAGAAATTTCGGGATTTTTGGCAAGTATGCCGCTCAGCTTTACAGCTTGACGCCCTATTTGCTCACAGTTGAATTCGCAAATTGTAATATCGGGCATGATACTTTTGCTTAAAACGGTATTTCCCATTGTTGCAACAAATAAATCATCGGGAATTTCAACGTTATGCTCTTTTAAGAAGTTGATAAGCTTAACAGCAACTACATCGTTACTGCAGATAACTGCATTAAATTCATTAATACGATTAAACAATTCCGTACAACACTTCTCTAAACATCCCTTGTTGCAGAAAATATTATCTGATGCATTATTTATCTCGTAATCGCTTGCAAACATTAAGAAAGATTTCTTTTTTGTTACATCATTCGAAGAGTCGGGATTTACACCAAAAAGAGCAATTCTTTGATGGCCTGAATCATACATATATTGGCACAAGGTATAAAATACACTTATAAAATCGAATGATACCGTGCTGATAGGTGTTGAGGGTTCATAAGTATAAGGTGCGAGCAGTAAAGGGTGTATTTGAAGCTGGTTTAAACGGGTTATGCAATTATAAATCCATTTTCGTGAAATGCAGTTCACAAGAAGAACGGGGCGCAAATATTGCCTATTGGAATAATCGATAAGCTCATTTAACTGTTCAAAATCCAATTCTATTAACGTTCCTTTATTGCGTTTGATTTCGTCTTTTATTCCATCTATGTAGCGGTTGCACCAATATGCGTTTTTAATAAGCGGTTCTACAATCATATAGTAATTTATACTTGTCACCTACCTAAAAAGATTGAAAATCCATGGATATTTCTTCTGAAATTTTGTCTTTATTTTTTTAAATACAATGATATAATAACAGTATATACATATTGTGATTTGATGTCAATGACGGAGGTTAGTTAAATGAAGGTTTTAGCAATAGGCAATAGTTTTTCTCAGGATGCTACACGATATTTGCACCAAATAGCGCAGGCTGATAATACGGAATTGAAGGTTGTCAACTTGTATATAGGCGGTTGTTCTCTGGAACGGCATTATAATAATATTAATAATGATGAGAAGGCTTATGAGTATGAAATGAACGGTACTAATACAGGTGAAATAGTTTCAATTAAAGAAGCTCTTGAAAGTGAAAATTGGAATGTTGTCACAATGCAGCAGGTCAGTAATTTTAGCGTTAATTATGATACTTTTCAGCCTTATCTTAGGTATTTATCCGAATATGTAAAACAATACGCACCACAGGCGGAGCAGGTGCTCCATCAGACATGGGCATATGAGCAGGGAAGTGAACGTCTGACAGTTGAGCTGGGATACAACGACCAATCTGAGATGTTTGCGGATATTAAGGCGGCATACGCACAGGCGGCAAAGGATATGGGAGGCTTGAGGATTATACCAAGCGGTGAGGCTTTTCAAAAATCTATTAAAAATAGAATTGATAAATTGCATAGGGATACATTTCACGCTTCTTTGGGTATTGGCAGATACATTTTGGGAGCTGTCTGGTATGAGGTGTTGACAGGTAAGGAAATAAGGAATAATAGCTTCTGCGACTTTGATGAACCTATTGAAAACAATTTAGTAGTTACTGCGAAAAAATGTGCAAGAAAGGCTGTTGAAGAATATGAAAATAGTTAAAGATATATCTTATTCTGATTTTGAAGAGTGTAAGCTTGACTTATATCTACCCAATACCACTCAATTTCCTGTTATGGTATTTTTCCATGGAGGCGGAATTGAAGGAGGCGATAAGGATACAGGAAATATTTTTGATGGTCTTATTGATGATGGAGTAGCAGTTGTTTCGGCAAATTACAGAATGTATCCTAATGCTAAATATCCTGAGTTCATCGAAGATGCAGCCTCTGCGGTTAAATGGGTTTTAGATAATATCGAAAACTACGGAAAATGCGATAAAATCTATATTTCAGGTTCGTCTGCGGGAGCATATCTTTCGATGATGCTTTGCTTTGACAAAAAATACTTAGGCAAGCACAGGATTAACCCAGACGATATTTCGGGGTATATATTTGATTCTGCACAACCTACAACTCATTTTAATGTGCTTAGGGAGCGAGGAATTGACACTCGAAAAGTCATAATCGACGAGGCGGCACCTATTTATCACATCGGCGAAAATCATGATGCTCCGCCAATGCTGATATTTGTTTCCGATAATGACATACCAAACCGTTTGGAGCAGACAAATTTGTTTCGTTCTACATTAAAGCAATTCGGCTATGAAGATAAAAAGATTGTTTTTAAGCTGATGGAAGGTTATGGACATACACAATACAATCATGCTACTGATGAAAGCGGTAGCAATATTTTTGCTGAGATAATAAAGGGCTTTATAAGGAGTACACTATGAAAAAAGGATTGCCTTATATATTGCTTACAGCTTTGATTTTCACCACATTAGAGCCTGTGAGTAAACTAATCTCAACCCAAATAAATCCCTTCGCAATGACGTTTATACGCTTTTTGAACATATGGGGACGTGAACATATGGGGACGTGCCTATTTTTGCACATTTGCCCTTGTTATAATCCCTCTCCGCGTACATACGGGGACGGGACGAACATACGGGGACGTGCCTATTTTTGCACATTTGCCCTTGTTATAATCCCTCGCGATATCCCGGTAACCCTCTCTAATTGTCCTATCGTAAACCCTTCGTTCCGTAATATTGCAAGTATAGCGTCCCTCTCTATTTTTGTTCTTAATGATATTTTCTCCGGAGAAATTCCATCTGTTACCATTATTATTCTTCGCTTTAACTGTTCATCAGTTAGCCTCTTTGTATTTGATATTGAAAAATCATAATCATCCATCTCTTTGTGATATTCATCAAATGCCTTTAATGCTTTTTCTTCATCATTAGAAAAAATAGATAGTCCAAAGTCTATATCCGTAAGTTCGTTTTTCATGTTTATATAATCATTATAACTACTCCAGATGTACTCTTCTACATCGTTAACCATTCCTGCTTTCAAAGGATTCTGGTGTATATATCTCATTAAGGTAAGATAATATGCTTCATCCTCTATCGGTTCACTTTTATAGCGATTTCCTATTAAACTTCCACTACGTTGATATTTCCGATTATACCACATAACATATCGAGTCAATATCTTATGCATTATTATTTTAATATCTCCTATTTCTTTTTCTTTTACAAACAAATGTACGTGATTAGTCATTAGACAATAAGCATATATCTCTATTTCATATGCAGATTTTATATCCCTTAATATTTCAAGCATTTTTTTATAGTCTTGTTCTTCTTCAAATAAATTCTGCCTATTAATCCCTCTAAAAACTATATGGTATAATCCAGTTTCACTAAGAATTCTCGGTGGTCTGCTCACCATCATCACTTCCTTAGTCCGAATTATACCATATATTATATTATTAGTCAATCAAAATGTGTAAAAACAGGCACGTCCCTATTTGCACAATACCAATATATGTATTTTCTAAATTCGGCAACTTATCAATATCCTTAAAGCTAACCCTAATTTCATATGTTCCTGTTGCTGCAATATTGCTTGTTTTGAAACTTTCACCACTTATGGATACTGGATTCCCTTTCGTGGCGAAAAACATATACTTTTCTTGCCCGGTTAAATCAAACAGTTTATAATTATCCTTGTCTTGCAAATTCACCATTTTACCATTTATCAATCCGCCCACCACATATCCTGTTCGGTCAACACTATTCCCATAAACAATGATTGGCTTAATGACATTTGATGTTTGTACTAAACTCTCTGGTGTCGTCTTGGGTTGAACCGTCTGTATATCCGTAGGTACGAGCGGTGGCGTGTCAGTATTAGTTGGAGAAATGGCACAACCAGTGAGAAACAGAAACATAAATAATACTATAATTTTTTTCATCTTTGTTCACCTGTTCTTTCATTAATAATTCTACACAATGAGCAACTTCTCGAGCAAAAAGGGACGCTTCTTTTGTGCTGTTTATAATCGTCTGACTATTCCAAAACTCACCCCGGTCAATCTGCTAATTTGCCTGATTGACATACCTTTTTCAACACAAAATAACCGTCCCCCTGTGTCGTACCGTCCCTAATTGACAATACTGTCGATAGAACCATCCCCTTAACACCTGATGTCATATCGTATTCATTTTCACTGCCTAGGTGTCCAATTTTAGTTTACCACTACATGTTATTTCCCATTTTAATCAAAGCGTAACTGCATCTTTTCTTATTTCGATAGCAATAAGTTTATCATTTTCATCAAATCCCCAATAAACCTCAACATATACAATAAAAAATTTTCTGTAACTCCCAACAGTGGCTTTGATTGATTTTGCACCAACTATAAAGTCTCCACTTAAATCAGTGTATTCATTATTGTGATCATGTTTTACCCACGTGATTTCCCATTTTTTGTCTTCAATCACTTTAGTAACCTCGTCCATACTTGTGCCAATAGGTGTAAGTTTCAACATACTTTCCCGTATTTGTTCTTCTGATTTTCTCAAAGGATTTGACGCATAACTTATGATAGCCACACCCAAAACAATTATTAGTAAAGCAAGTAAAGTATAAATTATAGTTTTTCTCACATTCACACACTCCTATTTTCCATAATTAGTGGCAGGTATCGGGTTATTCCATCCAAGGAAAGCACAAAGGACGGTTTTTTTGTGCTGTTTATATTCGCAAGAATATTCCGAAACTCGCCCCGGTCAATCTGCTAATTTGCTGATTGAGAAACCTTTTTCAACACAAAATAACCGTCCCCCTGTGTCGTTAATAATATTATGAATCTGTCGAGATACTTGTATCAAATCAGGAGTATTCACATGGTGATGTGAATGCCCCTATGTTAGTCAATTGACAAAGTCGCTGTCATATCGTTCCTAATTGAACAATCGAAATTGTCCCTAATCAACATTCAGATGCGTAGTTTTCTACGATTTTGTCAATTGGGGACGGTACGATTTTGACAACATTTTTGAATGACTCCACGAGAAATCCCTGTCGCACGCTCGATTTGTCTTATAGATAATCCCTTATTTTTTAATCCAATCAAAATTTCATTACGAGTTACCCTGTCAAGTGTTGCAATATAATTTGGGTCTTTACCTTCTAAATAATGAATTATTTCTCTGCGAATCTGCTCCTCACTTTTCTTTTTACCATAAGTAGGAATAAACTCTTCATTACCAATTTTTTGATGAAATTCTAAAAAGTTTTTTATAGCAGCTTTTCTGTTTTTGGATAGAGCATTCAACATAAAATCAATGTTTGTAATTTTCTGATTGTTTTCTTTGTATTCTCTAAAGCTACTCCATTCATAGTCAGTTATATTATCAACAATACCTGCCTTAATAGGGTTAAGATGTATATATCTTATCAAAGAATAAAAATACTTTTCATCTTCTATGCACTCACTTTTATAACGGTTTGCTACTAGAGTTCCACTTCTTTTATATTTTCTATTAAACCATCCAGCATAAGGTGTCAATAATTTTTTCATAACCTTAACAATATCACCGATATTCTTTTCATAAATAAATAGATGAACATGGTTGCTCATCAAACAATACGCATATATTTCAAAATCCAACTCTGTTTTTACCCTTTTTAATTCATCTAAAAACTTAATGTAATCATTCACTTCTTCAAATAAATGACAATGATTTACACCTCTAAAAACAATGTGGTACATTCCGGTTTTACTGAATTGACGAGCTTGTCTGCCCATTTTTCATCACCCAAACCAAATTGTACCACTTTTACTATAGCCTTGTCAATATAAAGTTGTCAAAATCGTACCGTCCCCAAGTGTCATTAAAGCGTTCCATGATTTTTCAACCAAATCAATATGCGAATACTATTCGGCAGTTGTAGTTATAGACGCCGTATTGGTTTCCTCATCCCATGTTACTGTATAGCCCAGCTCCTCTGACAGGAATCTCAATGGAACCATTGTTTTGTCATTAATCAGCCTTGCCGGCACATCCATTGTTACGGTTGCGTTGTTAACCTTTGCGTTTTTTTCGTCAATGGAAAACGATATTGTTTCGTTATTTTGTGAAACCTTTGCTGTTTGTGTTTGTTCATTCCAATTGACATCTGCTCCCATCTGCTCAAACAAGAACCTCATCGGTACAAGCGTTCTATCATCTTCTACAACAGGCGGCTGTTCAAAGCCAAGAATGTTATCGTTAAGCTTGACATACATAGCATTTTTTAAATTTTCAAGTACTGAATATACTTCACTTTTGGGTATATATATTTTATGATAGTCATACCAACTGCTTTCTTCTCTTCTTTTTCTGACATCAATAATAATATTTTCAGCTTCTTCATATGCTATATTTACTTCGCAATCCCTTATTGTGTCTGCATATTGCTCCATATTAATTTTAGCAAAATATACATTGTCATTTGAAAGATAGAAATTTTCATCATCATCCTTTGTCAAAAACCAATTGCCGTACATTCGTGCGTATTCCTTTTCAGCGTCTTGTTCGGGTATTACATCATATAATGTATTTTTATCAAAAGATACAGCTTTGTCAAGCATAGCAACCGATGGATTTACCCTCGGTATGTTTTGAAGGTTTACTTCCGTGTCCGTTGAAATGACCGTCCAGTTTTCCATATCCTCAGAAACCAGCGTTCTGTAAACATCAACGATATCTGGGTAACGATAAGAACCCATATATGGAAGATATTCAACTTCTCCATCCTCACCTATAACTTCTCTACATACCTGCCAATAGGAACAATAGTATTTGCCGCCAAAATACCCTATATCTTCTATATATGGCGCATTAAACCCATACACATTATCTTCATTTGAAGATGTAGCAAAATTATGCGATTTAATTACTTGAAAGTTTTCATCAAGAAGTACTAAGAAGTTTGTTCTTTCACTTTCAGGTGCATTGTCATTACGACAGCTCCTTGCAAAATAGTAATCTCCTGCTTTGACATAGTCATAACCATACAAAGCAATCTGCACTTGTTCATCGAATGGAACTGGATGCATAGATTTATAATACTGATTTTTATACAGTACAAAGGTTTCTCCATTAATTTCTGCGACATGTATACTATATGAGCTATTGCTTAAATTAATTTTTTCCAGACTATCGTATTCCATATATCCCTTTACATTACTTTCTATTGCTGATGGCAAAACATCGGCAAATGCTGAAACAGCAAAGTTTAATGCTAACACCATGATAAACGTAATTAAAAATATTTTTTTCATTAATAATCCCTCCTGTCAATTGGGGACGGTACGTTTTTGTCAACATTTTTGAATGACTCCACGAGAAATCCCTGTCAAGTGTTGCGATACAATTTGTAAAGTGTAATGGGGACGGTTCTCTTGGCACTATACTAAGCGCGTAAAACCGTCCTCTTGACAACCAAATGGCTTTCACATTGTCGAAAGAAGTTCCCTAAAACTGCCCTCGAATCTTTCATCATCTTCTTTTGTGCGTTTGCGAGGGTTATTATTTCGTCCTGCCTTTTTGCCGGCACGACGCACCTTGCCACCTAGGAATCTTTCAAACATCAGCTTGTCGATATTGCCATCATCATACACAAGACCGCTATTACCTATGGCGTAGCATCCTTTACCAAGGGCAAGCGCCGCAACGCCATAGTCCTGCGTTACTGCCACATCGCCTTTTTTAAGGCGATTCACAAGCACAAGGTCAACACTATCCCTACCTTGGCTAACTGTTATTATTTCGCTGTAGTCTGATTTGAGTATGTGATTGACATCGATTATCATCACAACAGGCAAGGAAAACTCCTTTGCCACCCTCTCTATAATGCCCTTGACAGGGCACGCATCAGCATCAACATAGATTGTCATAAAATCACCATATATTAATGAATTGACAGTCCTACTGTCATGAATCGGAGATAATTCTCCATGAATCTTCACTTCGTTCAATGATTTGAATTCCGCAGGAATTCATTATGGTTGAAAATCGATAGGATTTTCTTCATCAACGCACCTTTGGTGCAATTCATGCCGAAGGCAATTCATCCATAGCGTGCATAGCACATTTAGCTATGAAGTAATTTAGCTTCTCTTATCAAGAGGGATATATTCATTTTCATCCACAACAGACAAATATGCAGGGCGGATAATCTTATTTCCATTAATAAGCTCTTCTATTCTATGTGCGCTCCAACCAGCCACACGTGCAACTGCAAATAGTGGTGTATATAGCTCATCAGGAAGACCAAGCATATCATAGGCAAAGCCACTATAAAAATCGACATTAGGGCTTAC
>JAQVYH010000079.1 GCA_029004515.1 Eubacteriales bacterium
CTCCATGAAGAGCGGTTACGTCCTTGAGGGACAGGAAAGCAATATTATTCAGATCTGTATCGTCTTATAATGTTTCACCAGATTCTTCACACCACTTGTCGAAGCCAATGCCATCCCAGGGCATGTGGCGATCAAAGTTTCTTTGCCAAGGATATTGCCGTTTGTGAGTGATTTGATTAAAGAAAGGAGCTTTACGAATGTCACAAATTCTTTTTGCCGGAGATCCTGCCACAAAAGAGAAATCTTCAAATGTACCACCTACCGTAGAATGAGCTGCCACCATACAGTTTCGACCTATCACAGCCCCTGGGAGCAGAACGCAAGAGGTGGTGATTTGAGAGTATTTTCCAATCTTAACTCCTGCAATAACTTCAGAAGGTGGAGTTGGGTCATTTGTTAGAACAGTATATGGCGAGATGAAAACAAAACCCTCAATATCAGACCCTTGTCCTACGTTGACAAAACTATGCATACGAACATAATTACCGATTTTGCATTCACCTTGAATATCACAATAAGAGCCAATAGAACAATTGTGTCCACAGATCGTGTGTTCACGCATTGTTGCTCTATGTCCCGTTTGTAAATTTGCGCCAAAAGTACTTCCTGCATAGAATATGCAATGACTCCTAATGAGAGAGTTTGCACCTATCACCAATTCTGGATTCTTATATTTATCATCACGATAGTAACTATTAAGTGGTTCTCCTAAGACGCAATCATTACATATTATGGTATCGTCCCCAATAGTTACATTATCATAGATGATAGTGTTATCTCCAATCTTGACGTTTTTGCCGATCTTCACATTCTTACCAATGTGAACATTGATATTATTGAACTTCATAATTATATCGTTCCGTTATCAACGTGAATATTCTGACCAGTGATGCTTTCTGCCTTTTCGCTCAATAGGAATACAACAGTTTCTGCAACCGAACGGATGCTGGTAGCAGCCTTGAGTGAAGTACGAGCATAGATTTTGCTTCTCTGCTCCTCTGTAAGAGTAGAGCTCATAGCTGTTGCCATAAAGCCTGGGACAACAACATTTGAGCGGATGCCCATTGGCCCCCATTCACGAGCGGTATCCTTAGAGAATGCTTCTACCGCACCCTTTGAAGATGCGTACATTGCAAGTCCCTTATAGCCTGTGTGTACAGAGATAGATGATATGTGAATGATAGCACCCTTAGTGTGATGGAGAATCATGTTACGAATAACATTCTTTGTCATCATCATAGGAGTGAACACATTTACCTCATACATTGCCTTCAAGCGATTGAGATTGAGGTTGGTTACAATATCATCGTATGCAACAGCTGCATTGTTTACGAAACCATCGATCTTTACCTTGTTGCCGCAATAGTCCTTGAATACGTTCTGACGCACATTCTCAGAATCAGCAAGATCAACACTCTTGAAGAAAAGCTTGCCCTCATATTCTGCTTGAAGCACCTTGAAATCTTCTGGACAACTACGAGCGATACCATAAACCGTATTGCCCTGTTCGAGCAATACGCGACATATTTCTAAGCCCACACCACGTGAGCAACCTGTAACGATTATATTCATAATGTTTTGAGTTATGATCTTTTTAATTTACCGGTTCTTGTTAATGAGAATGACTCTACAAATTTAATCTTGCGAGGAATTTTGAAGTCCTGAAGCTGCTCCTTGAGAGTCTTGCGGATATCCAAATCACCAAGGGTAGCACCTTCTTCCAACTGAACTTCTGCAATCAGCACATTACCAAGGATAGAGTTTGCCTTACCATATACCAAAGACTGCTTAACGCCTTCCATTGCATTGATGGCATCCTCAACCTCACTAGGGTTCACCTTGTAGCCACCTACATTGATAAGCTCGTTTTTGCGGCTCTTGAATTTGAAGATACCTTCCTTCTGGTTAACCCATTCGATAAGGTCGCCAGAGTGATAGTAGTCGCCATCGAACTTGAAGCTGTCCGACTTGCCAAGAAGAGACTTGTGAATGAGCAACTCGTCCTCAACAACTGTGAACTTATCGCGAATCTTCTCCGGAATTTGGAAGCAATCGCCCTTAGCCGCAAACAATGAACCTGCCTCAGTTGAAGCGTATACATTATTTATCTTTGCCTGTGGGAAAATCTTCTTGATATTCTCGTAGAGATGATTGCCAGACTTCTCTCCACCAAGTGTAACACGTTGAACAGAAGGGTGCTCCTGCTCAAATGGCAATAGCAGACGGTAGAAGGTTGGTGTAGCAGAAATGTGAGTAATCTGATACTCTGCAATCTTTGCGTACACATCACTTCTCTGCATGTTGAACACATTCACAAGGGTATTCTGGTTCTCAAATGCTTGGAAGAACACCTGAAGGCCAGCCATGTGAGTAGGGTTGTAAGCGTATGCCCACACTTGACCTTTGTACTTGTCTCCCAAACGAACCGAACGTGTCAAAGTACCGATAGAGTGAACCACCTTCTTTGGCTGACCTGTTGTGCCTGATGTGAAGATGGTAATCTCAGAAGTTGAGTTCTGAAGAGCCTCCACAATGGCATCCATATTGTCGAAATGATATGCTGCCAAAGGAGTAGCTACATGCACCATCGACTCATCCACACCAGCCTCCTTCGAAGAATTAAGGTCGCTATCCAACAGCACCAACGGACTGTTGGTTACGATGGCCTTAATCAGGTTCTCGAAGTAGGCAAAGATGTCCTGCGTCTTGAATAGAGGGTAATACTCCGGATGCTGATTGATGGACTCAACTAGCATCTCGTAAGAGTATCGCTTATCTCCGTCGTGAAGAAATACTGCCATTACTTATGAGAGTTTTGCGAAGATTTCGCCAACAGTATTTACAAGGCCATCCTCGAAGATGTCGATGTCGAACTCATCCTCGATGTTGACAGTAAGTTCTGCCAAATCGAAAGAGGTAAGACCGAGATCATCACGGAGCTTGTCCTCAGCATGAAGTTCTGCTACTGGTGCCATATCCTTAGCGGCACGGATGTTGTTGATGATGTCTAAAACTTTCTTCTCCATTGTTTTATTTTATTATTCATTATTTCTATAGTTTATATATTCTTGATAATCTCTGATATAATCTTCTGCAAGATATACATCCGATGCAAGTACCATACAAACAGAACCTGAAGAAAAATCCCCAAGTTCACGCCACATACCTGGCTTCACATAAAGTCCTTGATATGGACGGTTAAGGAAGAAGGTGCGCTTGCATTTGCCATCATTAAGCGTTACTGTGAATGAACCAGATGCTGCGATAATCAGCTGACTTAGGTCACGATGAGCATGCGCACCTCTTTCCTCTCCACCTGGGACATCATACAGATAGTAAACGCGCTTAACATTGAAGGGAAGTGTCTCTCCATTCTGCACAACTGTAAGATTGCCCTTGCGGTCAGAATGGTGCTTGTCAAGCTCAATGATTGAGCAATCAAATATATTAAATTTCTCCATTGCTTTTCATTTTTAAGAATTCGTTATATTCATCAACATAATCGTTGCGATCGTATTTGGTATCAGCAAACTCAAGTGCAAGCGAATTAGTTGAGAAGTTCTCCATTGTTCTCCAAAGACCTTTAGGAATATAAAGACCATAATAGGAGCGGTTGAGCGTGAATGTCTTCTTTTGCTTGCCGTCGTCAACCGTAACATCAAAACCTCCTGAGATGGCAATGATGAATTCTGAAGTTGACTTATAAGCATGACCACCACGGTTCTCACCACCAGGTACATCATAAATCCAATATGTTCGCTGGATCTCAAAAGGTATATGGCTGTTCTGTTCAGCGAAGGACAGATTGCCACGAGTATCCATTAGCTTTGGGAGTTCAATGAGTTTTACATCTTCTATTAACATAACTTATCGTTTGTATTTTTAATATACTTCAAGCGATTAACGTTTGGAGTAAATGTTTTCATAATACTTTTCGTACTCGCCGCTTGTGATATTATTCATCCAAGTTTCGTTCTCAAGATACCACTTCACGGTTTTCTCAATACCTTCCTCGAACTGAAGCGAAGGCTCCCAACCAAGTTCCTCTTGGAACTTGGTGGAGTCAATTGCATAACGAGCATCATGACCAAGACGGTCTGTAACATAGGTGATGAGATCTAGGCCTGTACCCTCTGGACGGCTAAGGAGGCGATCTACAGTTTTGATGACAGTGTGAATGACATCAATATTCTTCCACTCATTAAAACCACCGATGTTGTATGTTTCTGCAATAGTACCATTATGGAAAATAGTATCAATAGCTCGTGCGTGATCAACAACATAGAGCCAGTCTCGGACATTTTCGCCATTGCCGTAAACAGGGAGGGCTTTGCGATGGCGGATGTTGTTAATAAATAGTGGAATCAACTTTTCAGGGAACTGAAAAGGACCGTAGTTATTCGAGCAATTTGTTACTATAGTAGGCATTTGATAATGTTGTACTCAGGGTACTTGTTTACGAATAAACGAACAACGTGGCTTCCTATGAAACCTGCTCCACCAGTAATTACTATATTCTTCATTGTTTTCTTTTAATCTAGGTTAGGGCTTCCTGTTTCTTCAACTTTGCTAATAACCTTCAAAAGGTATTGACCATATTGGTTTTTGAGCATTGGTTGAGCGAGTTCACGAAGTCTATCAGCTGTAATCCAACCTTGGCGGTATGCGATATCCTCCAAGCATGCAACCTTGAGACCTTGACGCTTTTCAATCACCTCAATATAGGTTGAAGCCTCTGAGAGTGAGTCATGAGTACCTGTATCAAGCCAAGCGAATCCTCGACCAAGAGTCTGTACTTTCAGTTCACCATCATTCAAGAACCACTGATTAACAGTTGTAATTTCGTACTCACCACGTCCAGATGGCTGAATCTTTGATGCTACATCTAACACCTTGTTCGGGTAGAAGTAAAGTCCTACAACTGCATAATTTGATTTAGGAAGCTCTGGCTTCTCCTCGATAGAGAGACAGTTGCCTTCCTTGTCAAACTCTGCTACACCATAACGCTCTGGATCAGATACCCAATAACCGAAGACTGTTGCCTTGCCGTTATCTGCATCTGCTACAGCTTGCTCCAGTTGGCGTGTGAAACCTCTACCATAGAAAATATTATCACCCAGGACAAGACATGCGCTATCGTTGCCAATAAAATCAGCTCCAATGGTAAAGGCCTGAGCAAGTCCGTCCGGCGAAGGTTGCTCAGCATACTTGAAGTGTACACCATAATCGCTTCCATCGCCTAGGAGACGCTTGAAACCAGGGAGGTCATAAGGAGTGCTGATGATAAGGATCTCGCGAATACCAGCCAACATCAAAACTGATATTGGATAGTATATCATCGGTTTGTCGTAAATAGGCATGAGCTGTTTAGAGATGCCTTTGGTGATTGGATAGAGGCGTGTTCCTGAGCCTCCGGCTAATACTATACCTTTCATATATTAAAAGAAAAGAGAGAATACAGAACTATCAAATGTATTTAAAAATGGAAGAGGATAAAATGCTAAAGATATAGGTGTTGTTCCCATAACTTTTATTATTTCATTAAGCGATACAAGTATGGATGGCACCACAATTAGTATAAAAGCAGCCTTTTCTGCAGAGGTTCTTGATTGCCAGTTTTTAAAGTATAAATATAGCGGAATCATAGTGAGTGCTCGTGCTATAATTTGAGAACGCAAGCCTAAGTGTGGAACATTGATCACAACATTAGTAAGAATGAAGAAACATCCGACGCATGCTACAGAAAAATTCAACTTGCCTTCATTATCACTGAAATTTTTCTTTCTCAATAATAGATATGCCAAAAAAGCGTTTTCGAAATAATAAATATAGTCAAGTAAGGTTCCTGTCCAATTATTAAGATATGAATTATTATAATCAATCGTGTTAACATTTAAATAGCTATTTGATCTTTCCGAAAATCCCTCTCCCATCAAAGAGGCCAAGGAAGACATTGTTGAGCTTATTGATATTTGACCAAAGAAGAATGATAGTATCAACAGAAAAAAAATGGCCTTAGGTTTTTGTCTAAATATCAAAAACAATACCGCACATATGATATAAATGTAATAAGAGAAGTGTATAAGTGGAGTCAAAAAAACGAAAAGCAAAAACAATTTATTGCTAGTCAAAATATACTCAGATAGACCCAAAAATAGCAGATAGAAAGCCGTTGCATATCTAACACCCCCTAGTGTTGATAGGCTAAATATATTGACAAAAATAAAAACTACTACATACTTAATATAACGTTCTTGTTTAGATACGATGGTTGATTCAGAATTAAAAAACTTTAGAGATAATGACATTAGTAGACCATAAATACAGCCAAATGCAGCCATAAGAATATGTCCATTGCTAGTAAATTTTGAAATAATTAACGACACTATATATACATATTTATCTATACTTTCGTCAAAAGTAGTATTTTCAAAATTTTCTAATGACATGACATAAGCATATAAATCAATGCCTTCTTGAGCAATAGCAGAATATCCATATAAGGTTGTAAACAACGTTATTACAAGTATAGATGTTTTTCCCTTGTAATCAAATATTGCTTTTAACGCACTGGCAAAAGGTAGTACAATAAAGCCTACAATTGCTTTTGTATAATCAGTTTTACAATTTGTATAATTCATCTCGATTGAATTACTTTGATACGATTTAAAAACTTCATAGCTATATAAATGTTAATGCAGCCGAGATGTGTGGAATAACAATCAATCTTGTCCTTTATACTCTGGCAATTCAAGAACATATGGTTATATGCAGATAATCCATTTGCAGCTTTCTTATAAAAAGGGGTTTTCAAGCTGAACATAGAAACAAATGGTACCTCTGTCTTAATCCAAGTGCGAACATTTTCTTTCTTAAGATCAGTGGACCTGTTATCAGCATCTAAATCATAAAAAGCAACAGTTTCTTCAGCTTTTGAAAAAATATATTTCTCATTTAGACGATTCCACATATCAAGATCTTCACCATGAGAATAATTTGTATTAAACATTCCGACTTCATCAAAACATTTCCTTCTTACACAAATAGAATCTGTGCATAAAATGGCAAAACCGGTTCTAAGGACAGAATAAATAGTTGCTCGCTCGAGATTCTTTATTAAATAAGTCTTCTCGCTTTGTGGATATTTCTTTTTTCCAATATTCATTGACCCACAGTGTACGTTTATTTCAGGATATTTGCTTTGAAGCTTGTTGTAAACATCCAATGCATTCGGATACAAGATATCGTCAGCATCTATGAATATTATCCACTCGCCACTAGAAGCTAGTATTCCTTTGTTTCGAGCACTTGAAACACCCCCGTTCTCTTTATCTATGAAAATCAAACGAGAATCCTTTACCTCTTTAGATTTTTCAAATCCCTTGTCTTTTGAACCGTCGTTTACAATTATTGCTTCAAAATCAGAATAATTTTGGGACAAAATAGAGGTTATGGTTCTCTGAATTGTTTTTTCTTTATTATACAGTGGTATTATTATCGAGTATTTTGGCATATTCTTTATTTTTTGATTCTAATTGTTTTCTTAATTAACAGTCTTTCTTGCTTGTTTAGGGACAATAAATAAAATGTTAACATATATATTGCAGAAAATGCAGATGCAACCATAATAAAAGAACCCCAGGAGCAAATGGATATTTCTAAATATTGCATAAAGCAATAAGCAAGTATAGTAATACCTAAAGCCGGAATTGATTTTCGAATTATTAGAATCCAAAATTGGGGGATTTGAATAGACTGCTTTTTCCAATAGTAGTAATTTAATATCAGTACATGACCTAATATTACGCAAAACCCAACAGAACAAGCACAACCAAGTCCACCCCATTTTTCTGCTGTATAGATTTCTAAAATAATACACAGCAAAGACATAATTAGGAGAGTTGTAGTTCTAAACCTTAGTTGGTTTCTAGCTTGCAAGATTGTTGTTCCAATATTCTGAATTAAATCTATTGTATATGGTATAAGTAAAACTACAGCCATATAGTAAGCAGAGCTGTAATCTTCACCAGCCCATAGTGAAATAAATTGTTCTCCAAGTAGACAAAAGCTCATAAGAATAAAGCATACGATACAGAACTGGATATTTCCTACTTTTATAAAAATGTTTGAAATTTCATTAAGATTTTTTTCTACTGCAAGTTTTGTTAAACGAGGAAGAAAGAGCGAAGAAATGGCGGTTGAGAACTGTACAAACATTAATAAAAGCTGTATTGCTATTGCATATATTGCAATTTGTTGAGTTCCAGACTTTATTCCTAAGATTATTTGTCCGCTGCTCAAATAGACTTTATCAACTACTACACATAGAACAATCCAAACTGAATATAGTAAAATCTCCTTGAGTTCCTTCCAATCGATTACCCCAAATATGACTTTAATATTTAATTTCGTCTTACAATAGATATATCCTATAACAGGAGTAAGAACATTAAAGAAGGTCTGAGTCATTACCATAGCAACTGCCTTATATCCTAAATGTAGCAACGCTATAATGACGAGTGTGTTAAGTAAGACTCTAATGATACTAACAGACTTGAGGAATACAAAACGCTCATGTGATGTTATTGCGGCCGTAAAAACAGACATTGGAAACGTAAGAGCTAGATTAAACACCAAGAAACCAACCATTATACGAGCCTTTCCAGTCTCTTCCGAATTCATTGTTTGATTAAAAACCGCATCTACATTAAAGAAAAGCAATACTCCTATCAGCATTACGACAACTCCAATTAGGGAATACAGTTTAATAAACATCCCATAAGTTCGATACTCTTTATCAGTATTCCCTTCAGCTATATTTTTTGAAGAGTAACGGATTATAGCATTACCAAATCCTAAATCAAAAAGTGTTAAATAAGAAATGACAGATGCGACAAGAGAATATAGACCATATTCATTTTGTCCAAGCATCCTGAGCATGTAAGGTGTATATAATAACCCAACAATAAGATTCAGTCCAATCGCAATATAATTTAATACCGCTCCATATTTTATCTGTTTATTATCCATTAATCTATGAATGTATTTTCACTAGTGTCCCATTAAAATTTGAAATATTGTTTTTATGGCTTTGGATATGAATGATTTATATCTGATTTAAAAGTAAACGGACTTTAATTTGCACTTACCACTTCATTTTGAAAATTGAAGATTCATGTTTTGTAAAGTATTGAAAGTCAGCAATATATACAAGTCCTTTCTGTTCATTCATCAACGCTCCAGTTTTAATGGGACACTAGTGATGTATTTTGTATAATAATCGCCTAGTAACTAAATAGGTATATTAGCTGTAGCATTATGTATCTGACAACTCCAACTTATTAATATGTTATACCTAGTCTAAATGTTTTTTTACTACGGCCGGATTTCCAGCTACCATACAATTAGAAGGTAAATCCCTTATTACTACAGAGCCTGCAGCAATAAGCGAATTATTTCCTATAGTGACTCCGTCTATTACAATAGCCCCTGTGCGAATAGTTACATTATCCCCAATGTTCGGTCTTTTGTCATTGCTTACGCCTATAGTTATATTTTGATTTATGGTACAATTTGCTCCTATGGAATCGGCATTAATGTAAGTGCTAGTACCATGTGCAATTGGAAAGCATCCATCAATCTTGCAGTTGTCAAATATTTCTAGCGAACTGACTTCTGGCAATATAAAATGTAGCAAAAGACCAGGAGATCCTATTCGATAGTAGAAAATATTACGATATTGTTGAGTGCCTAAGGGTCTGATTAAAGTGACATACCCCCCCAGTCATTTTGTTTGTTCGTGTAAAATCCATATCAATTATAGCCTTATGCTTATTATAATAGTAAATAAAAAAGGAGAAAATGGTAATAATAGTAAGAACTTTGTGAATTATATAAACGTTTCAATTGTCTTGACTCTAAAATTATAAATATATAAATACTCTGATAGTCTATATTATGTATTTTTATCTGAATAAAAGACGTGCTTCATCAAGCGTTTAGATGTTATGTGTGGAGTAATCATTGAACCATGAATCCACACGCCTTATGTTTGCTTATTAAAAAAGAAGACATACATCATATGTGATGCAACTTTTATTTGACTTTCATCTGCAACTTTTGTAATACAAGATGAGCACGCCTTCTATATTTTTGTTCTATCGAACGGAATCGAACCGTTTTCTTGTCAAAAAGAACTTACCAAAGCGAAGATTTTTGTTGTTTCAGCCCATTATTTGTCTCGTTCTCATGAAAGAGTTACGATGTGGTGGAATTTAGATTTTTGTGGTATTTAGAAGGGCTGAATATTACCGTATTTTATTGTGTCGTGGGCCGAAATGGTACTGAGAGAGATTATTCAATGAAATATAAGCATGTGTTTGTATCTGATATACGGCTTGTTGTAAAATAGCAAAGAAACTTGGGATAGGCTGTTTTATCCGTAGAGAGTACAACTACATTCTTAACGCCGTGCTGAATGGCACTTTCCAATACATTGCCAGTACCCAGTACATTGGTGCGGGTGGCCTCCATGGGAAAGAATTCACAACTTGGCACCTGCTTAAGGGCTGCAGCGGCAAATACGTAATCTACACCACGCATGGCTACATCCACACTGTCCTTATCCCGAACATTGCCTATATAGAATTTCACTTTAGGATTTTGTAGCCGATGACGCATATCATCTTGCTTCTTTTCGTCCCGACTGAAAATACGAATTTCTTTAATATCAGAATCAAGGAATCTGCGAAGAACTGCGTTACCGAAACTGCCTGTTCCGCCTGTTATCAACAGGACTTTATCTTTAAAGATGGACATATATAGTATTTTTAATATTTAAATTGTATAAACACACCCCTACGGCTCAAACCCATGGGATGGTTTCAGCGCAGCTGCTGCCGGGCTGTCTGTTGGGACGGGCCGGGTGGTTGGTTTGTACGTTGTTTGATTTTGTTTGGCCCAGGTTTGCATAGTATACTGCTGCCGGGCAACGATCGAATCCCTCTGTGAGAGGGGTTGGTGTTACGGATTTCATTGTGTAGGGTTCCAAAAGGGTTGTTATACCAAAGGTTCGTCACTCCCAAGGGG
>JAQVYH010000080.1 GCA_029004515.1 Eubacteriales bacterium
AAGTAATAATACTTTGATTGCATTTATTATTGCGTTATTACCTGAATCGTTTTCCCCAATTAATGCATTCAATCCCTTATGAAATTGTACACATAAACCAGGATTTCCCTTTATAGACTTAAATTTCCTAAAATTATATAATCTAATTTCTGATACAATCATTACACATATCCTCTCTGTATAGTTTCAATTTTATGCTACAATAAAAATTATTTTCATTAAAGGAGTTTTCTATCATGAACCAAAGGTACACACACAAGCAAAAAGATGATGTTATCAAACGTTATCTTTCAGGTGAGCAAGTTATGTCTATTCACAAAAGGACTGGTATTTCTCGCTCAACGATTTATGGTTGGATAAATGAACACAACTATAACCATAATGTCAAAGACCATACTATAAATCTGAAAGACTATAATGACATTGCTCGTAAGTATGAACGCAGCCAGACTATGATTAAAATCTTGCAAACTGCACCATGTTTAGCTTCTGATTCTATTGATGATAGATACTACTCCAAGTTTTCCTCAACGACTTAATCGGGTTAACATACTTTGTGCTATTTGTCAATACATATGATCTTATTTTTAAAAAGTTTTTTATTTTCTTTTGTGGTAGTAGTTTTCAGAATAATCATTTACAAAATTATCAATGTTTAATTTATGCAAATTAATAAACTCTTGTAATTTTTCATCGGTTATTTCAGATAACTCATAAGGTTTTAGTTCATTAACAAAGCTTTTAATATTATCCTTTAATGATTTCAATTTTCCTTTACGAATTATTCTCACTTCATGTGTAAAATTTCCATGATATGATAGTTCTCTTGTTGGGATTATTAAGAATCTATATACAGTAGTTTCAGTTCCATACTGTTCCTCAAACCAACCACAGTGATTATTCATTTGTCCTGATTCTTTTTTGCTAATTTCATTTCTTGTTTCATCGACTTCACTTTTACATTCAAACATCAAATACTTATTGTTGGAGCCACACCATAAATTGTCTGGGCCCTTACGTATTTCATTATCAGGTCGTTGGCTTACAAATCCAAGAAATTCTCCTATTAGTTTCAATGCATTTTCAAATTTGTCTGCTTCCATCCCAAAAGATAAATTATCCAATGTTGCATCAATGGAAAGCAACAACTCGTTATAGTTTGGCTTTTGATTTATAAAGGATTTAATTCTATTCATTCTGTTTTCATTTATGTAAGAAACTTTTGTGTACTCAATACCTGTTTTTGGTTTAAGTAATTGGGAATTATTCTTAAATGCTGCTTTTTGTAATGTTATTGATTTTTCTTTAGAAGTCAGATACGTATAACGTGCAAGTTGTTGTATATACCATCCTTTGTCCAACATATCTTCCGTAGAATTATCAATAATTTTTTGCATTAAAGAACTTGCTTTACTATATTCCTCATCACAAAAAAGTTTTTCAATTTTTAATTCTTCAGCCAACCTATCGTATGTTGTTGATATTTCACACTCTTTTGGTATAGAATTCATTTCACTAACATAGTATTCTTTCCAGCCTTCATCTCTTTTTAGCATTTGTTTTATTAATGAAATAATCGGTATAATAGATTTTTCAGTTTCATTTCTATCCTCTTTTGCCATTTCAGCAATTGCACTACCTATTTCAATTTGCTTTCTTGTTTGAGTAGAAAAATATTTATTTGTAGTTATGCTCCTCATGAATTTTACAATGTCAGTGCCTATAATTAAAATAGCACAGTAATCCTTTTCTCCACGAACCCCTCTACCAATACCTTGCTCAATTTTTTGTGCAATACGTTTATTAATTGTTTCATTATCCGGTCGACATTTTTCCTCATAACGTTCCGAAAGGCTATCAAAGAAAGGCATCGAGTCAATAATCAAAACGCGACAACTTTCATCAGGCAAATCAATTCCATCATAACGGTTATTTATTATAATTGTATTCTCGAAAACTCCTTTTTTTAAGTTATTAATATTATCAATAATATTATCTTTATTAGTTACAATTGCTCCCAAATCGCTATACTGCTTTGCTTTTCTACTACTTGGTACTATTGAGACAACCCCAAATTTTGATGTTTTTAATTTAGCAAATTCGGTAACTATTAAATCTCTGTCGCAATTATCCTCAACTAAAGATGGAAAAATTATCATTTTCTCACCTGACCATTTTTGTTCAAGATTAACTAACGGAGATTTTACCGCATCCACACTGTATGAAAGTCCTTTTATAAAAAAAGAGTCATCTTGTGTAGTCGCAGACATTAAAATGCGGTGTTTAGCTTTTGAAAAAGATCCAAACACATCAGCATTTGGATTATATGGTGATATTTCGATTTTATTCCCTGAAATATAACAACAATATTCTTTAATTTTATCACGCATAAGAGGCCATGCAAATTGCACAGACAAATTGTCAGATGCATTAGCTAAAATTTTTAAAATTTCTGTTTTCTTATCAAACCAACTCCAATAAGGAACTGGCATAAACGTTTCATAATTTCCATCTTGAATGTCAATAAAACTACCCTCACCCTGTTCCATAAGGTCATCGCTAAACAATGTAAGAATTTGCTGATATAATGTTTCATGTTTATCTTTATAAATGGAAATAGTCAATGCATCTTTTATAGCATCTATACATGCATGTGAATCATCAAGAATTACTGTGGCAACTTTTACATAATTATTATCTATTCCAAAAATAGATTTTCCATTAAACACCTTATGAGCATGTGTGATCAATATCTTTTCACCAGATAGAAACTCGTTTGGAATTTCATTGTCATTACCAATAACGCAGTATGGGATTCCAAATTTTTCAGCCTCCGCACAAACCTGCGAAACAAGATAAATATTGGGGCAAATATACAAACAAGGACTCTCTTTTAAATTGATCATTGATTGCAGAATCAAAAGACCTATCAGGGTCTTTCCCTCACCTGTATGCAGCTTTATTATTAAATCTTTATCTTCACGATGTGATTCATACCATTCTTTAAGTATAAACTGTTGCGCAGGTCTAAGTGGACCAGCAACACTCTTTCTGTCCAAGGTTTGATACAATTCCTGTGGATTCGTTTTAACATTAGTTTTTCCAGAAGATAATTTTTTCTTAAAATCTATCATAGGTTTTCTCCATATCGTATAATTTTTGCAATGTATATTATACAAGCAATGATTTCCAGTCATCAGGGAATCCCATTAACTCTTTTTTTACATGCGGATATTTTTCAAACAAAGTATCAATTAAATCTACGAAATCAAACCAGTGCCTATCAATCAATAAAATGTTTTTCAAACACATTAGCGTTGAAAAAACTCTAACATTGCTTATCCCTTGTAATAAATACTGTTTATAAAGAGACGGTGTCTTTGAAAGGTTTACATTGCTCACCTCGCCACTGCATCCTGTAAAATAAATATTGTTAAAAGAAACAGAATGTTTATCATGAATTTTTTATTCATTAAATATCAACACTTTCCAACTTTTATTTGTTGATTTTCCAAAAACCTGTTTTCTTTGAATTGCTTCTCTCTAAAATACCCTTTTCCTTAAGACTCTTAATCACTCTCATTACAGTTCGCCGACTTTTTCCGAATTTTTCAACAATTTCTTCAATTGTAATATTATTATTTGATTCAATTAAATTCAAAATAATCATTTCATTTTCAGAATACTTTATAGTGCCATTTATAGTGCCATTTATAGTGCCATCTTTTTGATCGTCTGATGAAAATCTTTTTCCTGTGCGAATTACACGTTCTTCCGGAGCAGAAAATTTTATTGTAATATCTTTTGGATGAATGGTATATTCAGGTGGATATATTCCATCTTCCTTGCAGGCAGCAAAAATCTTTTCTACACCCCTTCCCCAACTTTCAATATACCCGGCAAGATAGAATGCATGAGCAATCAGCGGATTGTGAGGCATCGATCGGTGCATACCAATAAAATCTTCATAGGTCCAATTTTCAGGTAAAATTCCATCGTTTGAAATAAATAATTTATCGTCATACACTTTAATTTGAATTGGAATGCCTGATGTGTAATCTTTATGAACAACTGCATTTAGCAATGCTTCTCTTATTGCTGATTCAGGGAAAGGATACCTTTCAATTCTCTGTAATCCATTGTAAGAAATTTTTGCCTTTAAGTATAACTTATACAACAATTTCATTGCTTCATCGACCTGTTGCATAATAGGTCCATGAATTTCATCTTGATATATGATTTCAGCATCACTTTCAAAATACCCTATCTTCATATATGAACCAAAAATATATTTTTCAGGATCACCATAAAAAAGCAAAATTGAAGCGTTTGTCAAATAATCATTTTTAAGAAGGTTCAGTTTATTTATCAAATTTTCTGTTGTTTCTTCAGCAAGATTACTATCTAATCTTTTTTTCTTGATTGCTTTATTAATAAAGTCATCTATTGCTTCTTTTTTTAAATCCTCTGCTGTTACATTTGGTACAGGCACACCATCCCAAGTAACACCCTGTTTGCGTAACATAAATGTATCAAGTGATGAACCTGTAAGCAATTGATTTGTGCTGCCGGAACGAAAATAGTATTTGCCTTTATAACTTATCGGAAATGGGTATGCATCAACCTCAATTATAATATATTCCTTCCCATTTTCCGCTTCAAGATTTATATCTGCAATAATACCAATTGAATTTTTAATTTTATTAGGTAAATCTTCTAATAGTTTTTTCGAATCATCCACACCTACAACTTTCCCATTATCATCTTTACCAATGTATATCATACCGCCTTGCGCATTAGCAAAACCGCAAATCCATTTTAGATATTCATCTCTCCAGCTTTCTTTCCACTCGACATTTTGTTTTTCCGGCATTGCTTTTACCTCCGCACATAATTTAACGTTTATATTATAACACATCACATCAAAAAATACAATCCACGGAATGCACAAACTTTAAGGCTTACTCTCTAAGATATTGCAATATGATACGTTTGAAGAACTCCATGTTTAAAACTCTTTTCATATGTTCGTCAAGCTCAGTATATATTCCCGGTTTTCTTTCTCTATGCAGAACAACATCATAAAAATATTTTTGAAAAAGTTGTCTTGTTGCTTTACCTGAGTTTCTTGTTTCGGGTATGTATCTGTTAAGCTCGCTTGTAATATAATCGGGCTTGAATTTCGTTACAAGCACTTCATATAATATTGTTCCCAATTCTTCAGCAATATATTGTTTCGAATCAACATTAATATCAATTCTCGGAATGATAAGATTAATATTATCATTTTTAGGTTTTATCAAAAATTCACGATGCTCGTTACATGCATCCACACATACCACATTCAGCTTATGCTCTTTTTCTATGCAACTTTTAAGGTTACATTTTTCCTCGCATTCGTCCAAAACCGTCTCAAATTCGTCCTTTGTAACCTTCTGTGTTATATCTTCATCTGCCTGTGCAAATCCTCTGCAATTGCTTGCAAATTCGTACAATGATTCGATAATTTCATCTCCGTCATCTGCAACACACAGATATGTTGACAGCAATGTCAAAAGTTCATTAACCTCTGACTTTTCAAGTTCATCTTTTAACTCAAAGCAAACATTATCATTATCTCTTATAGCGTTCTCTCTGCAAAAGTCATCAATCGCATCAAGCAAATCAATTATGCTGTCTGATTTCATAATTTTTTCAACTGACATTATTCTTATCCCCTTTGCTATTTTATAGTAGTCTTATATCATAATAAATACTGTCCTCTACATCCTGCTCTGTGTACTCTTCAATTTCTTTGAATTTTTCTAGGTATTTATCTACCTGTTCATCAGTGAGCGACCGCTCATTGCCGGCACCATCATCTCCTGCAATGATAATTGGTCCTGCATACAGTTCATTAAATATTTTTCTGTTACCTTCCATTCCGATAAGCTTTGATTCCTCGTTAGATATAACGATAGTCTGATCCTCATCATAAAACGGATATGTGATTTCAATCATACCTCCAACAGCATGACGCAATCCATCAAGGTTATTGCATATTTCAGCCTCATATGGCTTTTTGCCGGGTTCTATCATAACAACACGCAAAAGGTTATCAGGCTTTTGTGTATTATTCTCTTCAAATTCAATCGGAGTAAATGTTTCTGAAGTGCAAAAATATATACCATCCTTTACGGACGGAATGTGCTTCCCTAT
Source organism: Eubacteriales bacterium (assembly GCA_029004515.1). Taxonomy (GTDB): domain Bacteria; phylum Bacillota; class Clostridia; order Monoglobales; family UMGS1388; genus UMGS1388. The sequence continues at coordinate 6,199 of JAQVYH010000080.1, forward strand.
GTATGATTCTGTTGTAATTGTCCTACCAACATATTCTGCATCCTCAATTTCTTTTTTATATTTTTCAATATCTGTGTAAAGTATTTCTTCATAAAGCTCCGAGCTATTATAAAATCGTATTCTGCCTACAAGTTCAGGCGCATCGGAAACAGATACAACATCACTTATGCCCATATCATGACCACGATGCGTGTATGGTGAATTCCCATTAAACAGCCTATATACTTCTTCAAGATTGCCGCACTCAACCTCACCGCGGAATACTTCATCGTAAATACTTGAATCCACTTTCACAGTGCTGCTATCATTTTGATTTTGCAGATCTTTGCCGTTTAAATGGTTTATATCCCTCTTTTCATTAATTTGATATACTTTTATCTTCAATGTTAAGCCCTCCTTTTGTTTTGATTTTCAAACAAAAAAGCAACCTTATTTCAGGCCGCCTTAGTCAATGACACATTATTTGTTTTTTACATATTCATACTCATATTCCGAAATGCATCTCGCCCATTTGACTTTTTCCCGATATTTTCTTTCAAGCAAATTCATCTTTATCGCCTGACGAACAATGTCATTTGAGTCATTCATTATTGCGTTACTTTCAAATCCGATGACCTCGCCGTATTCTTTATCATACGATATCACTATCTCATAGAAGCTCATATTTCACAATTCAACCTCTATTGTTATGGTATCAAAGAGTGTGACTGTTATTTTCGTTTCATCAATTATCTTTACTCCTGTTACCATAAGCCTTACAATATCATCATCATAATCTTGTATTTTTCCTGATAGTTTCGTCACTTGATTATATATGTCATGAAGCTGATTGTTTTGCAGCGTTTCCATCTGCCCTTTAACCTTAACCTCTGCAAGTTTATTTTGCATTTCGCTTATTCTTTCATAGTGAGCTTTGCACATCTCCTCTATTTTATCCCTGCTGTCACGGTTATCTACACCATTTGCCACTATGTCCATGACCTCGGCATTCATCAGTTCTATTTGATTATTTAATTCTATTATCTTTTTTTGTGAATCGGGTGCGGTAAGTATTTCTGCTATACTGCCGTTTAGAAGAGCTTTTAACTTTTCCTTTGCATCGAGCATATTGTTTATTGCCGTAAGCACAGCATTTTGCAGAACATCTTCAAGAATGGTCGGAGAAGCTTGGCAGTATTTTGTTCCATGCTCAAGTCGATTCATGCATCGCCATACTGCCCTCTTTTTCTCTCTGCTTGTCCATGTGGTTCTTCTGTATTTACTTCCGCATTCGTTACATACAACTATTCCTGTAAGCGCATATTGGCTACTGTATTTTGCTCTTTTGGTTATGCATTTTTCAGATGTTGTTCTAAGATTATTTCGTTTTGCAATTTCCACCTGCACTCTGTCGAACACGGCAGGATCAATTATCGGTGTATGATGATTTTTAGCAAGATACATCGGCAACTCGCCTGTATTTTTCCGTGTTTGCTTTGTGAAGAGATCTACAATATAGCTTTTTTGCATCAGTACATCGCCTTTATATTTTTCGTTTGTTAGGATATTTCTTATGGTTGCTTTTGACCATTTTGTATTTCCTTTTACAGTTAGGTATTTACCTTCTTCAAGTATCTGCTTTATTCTGTCCATGCTGTATCCGTCTAAGAATTTTGTAAATATAAGCTCTACTGTCTTTGCTTCATCGGGTACAATTTCTGGTTCACCGTCTTCTCCTTTTTTATATCCCAATATCATGCCATACTGCATCGGCACACGGCCTGCTTTATACCCGAATCTTTTACCAAGCTTTACATTGTTGCTTATGGATTCACTCTCTGCCTGTGCGAACACGCTGTGCAGAGCAAGAATCATCTCACTTGTCATATCGTTTGTATTGATATTTTCTTTTTCAAAGCACACGCCTATTCCCATGCTTTTAAGCTCTCTTATGTACTTTATGCAGTCGGTTATATTCCTTGAGAATCTTGATATTGATTTTGTCAGTACTATGTCTATCTTACCCTTTCTGCACATCTCTATCATCTCAAGGAATTTCGGTCTTTTCTTTGCCATTACGCCTGTTATTCCCTCATCTGCCCAAATCCCTGCCGATGTCCAATTTTCGTTGCTTTCTATTTTTTGAGTATAGTAAGCAATTTGCGCTTCATAGCTTGTAAGTTGTTCCTCATCATCTGTGCTGACTCTGCAATATGCAGCAACTCTCAGCTTTTTGCGTTTTGTTTCTTCCTTTGTGATGCTCTTTGTTGCAGGGAGTATTACTACTTCCATCGGCGGAATTTTTACATTTTGATTGTATGCAACTTTTGTGGACATTCCCTACACCCTTTCCTCAAAGATTCTATCGTTAATCAGTTCAATGGTTATTTCCTTATCCGGTGATATTTTAATCTTTCTTATGATTTCATTTACTATATTCAGATCTGCTATTTCACTTTTAGGGTATATGATAAAGCATTTTTCTATTTTTTCAGACACCGCAGTATTATCTGCATTCTTGCATAATCTGAATTTAATATCGGTCAGTCTGAATATTTTGTCGACTACATCTTTAAATTCCGCCTCGTTGTTTTGCAGGACATCATTTAACTGATTTTCTGCATATATGACATCTGTGTTTGTTTCAAATCCGGTACATGCAGATGTTTTGATTATGCTTGTATCATCTGCTATTGTATTCAGCAGATTGGCTACTGACATTTCAAGCGATTTATGATTTAACATATGTTTATATCCATCGCAGTCACAATTTGAGCACTTCCAATATATTCTCCGCTTTTCACCCTTGCCTGTTCTGCTCCTCGTCATTTTGCTTCCGCATTGCGAGCATTTCAGAACTTTTCCATACTGCTCAAGGCGATGTGTATGCTTATCTCCTGAGTTTGTAGTCCTTTTTTCTTTACAGCTATTTGCAAGAGTAAAGGTTTCTGCCGGAATGACTGACGGATATTCCTTATCTCCGACATATTTCTTATTTTCTATCATTCGCTTTACAATATTTTTATTCCATGCCCGTCCATCATCTGCATATGTTATTGGAAGAAGATTCAGTTTGTCTGATATGGTTTTAAACGAATCCCCCTGTACATACAGACTGAACACATTTCGTATAACTTCTGCTTCTGTTTCAATTATCTTCATTTTCCCATCTGATATTAAATAACCGAATGGTATGTATCTGTTTGCCATTTTTTATTCCACCTCCCTATATGCTATTGTCAATTTCAGACCATTTATAAGCTCATAACCTATATTTTTATCTTGATCAATCCACACTTTATTTATTATCTTATGGAATAACCCTTTATTAAAGCTTGCTATCGGGTTTGATTGTTCCAGTATGCTTATAAGCCGCCCAGTCAGTTTTATTGTCTTTTCACATTCGTCATTCCCGAAGATAATCTTCTTATCTTTTTTTAACCTTGTGATTTTCGCATTTAGTTCATTGCATTTTTCCATGAATAAAGCAGATTCCATGAACCCATCAGCTTTCAGCTTATTGAGTACAAGAATCTGCTCTGTTGTTTTCGCTATTTCATTATTTATATATTCAAGCTCACCCTTTGTCCTTAGCTGTCGTTCTCTGTATTCATACATCACATTCAGCATCGGCGTGAGCGTGTATTCCATATTATTTATCAGCCTGTTATACATATTCACAAATCCTTTATATATTGATGTTTCAGATATTTGCGGAACATGACATCTTTCAGAATCTATGTCATGCGTTCTGCATACCCAATACCCTGTATTACCTGATTTTTTTCTGAACAAGGTTTTACACTCAGCACAGTATACCATCTTTGTTAATGTATGATTGTGTTTTTGCGGATTTGTATAGTATCTTTCTCTTTGAGTTTTTAGAAGTTCGTTTGCCTTATCAAATGTTTCCTTATCCACAATTGGAGGATTATAATTTTTTACATAATACATATCACGTTCACCATGATTGTTACGTGATTTGAATGGGAAGTCCTCCGTATATGTTTTTTGAAGCAATGCATCTCCCTTGTACCTCTCATTTGTCAAGATATATTGTATTCTCTTGGCTGTCCAATTTGTTCTTCCGTCAGCTTTCATTATTCCCGCCTGCTGTAATTCTTGTGCTATTTTTCTGAGACTTTTGCCATTGATATAGGCATTAAATATTACCTTGATTACCCTTGCCTCACTCTCAACTATTTCCCATTTATCATTTTCAAGCACATATCCGTATGGTATACAGCCTTGCTTGAATGTTCCATTAGCCATTCTTTGGCGAATCCCCATTCTTACATTTTTTGAAAGGGACATTGATTCTTCTTGTGCTATTGAGCTAAGAGCTGCAAGCTCTGTTTCGCCCTTCATATTCTTTGTGTTTATATTCTCTCTCTCGAAGATAACATCCACTCCGAGAATTTTTAGTTTTCGTATTGTGTCTATACAGTCATACGTGTTGCGAGCAAATCTTGATATTGATTTCGTAATAATGCAGTCTATTTTTCCATTTTCGCAATCAGAATACATTCTGCGAAATTCATCTCTGTTTTCAAGTTCTGTACCTGTTATGCCGTTATCAGCATATATATCAACACATGACCAAGACGGATTTTCAGCTATAAGTCTGCTGTAATAATCATATTGATTTATGAATGAATTTTCCTGATCGTCTGATTC
>JAQVYH010000081.1 GCA_029004515.1 Eubacteriales bacterium
AATATCACCAAGGAGAAGCAATCTATCAGCCTTTTCATCTTTGAATCGTCCTACAAGCTTATTACAATAATAAGCTGAACCGTGAATATCGGAAGCAATTATAATTTTCATTTTTTATCTCCTGTTTTGTATTAATTAATAAAATAATTATTCCCCAAACAATGGTGTAGAGAAGTATCTTTCCGCTGTATCAGGAAGAACAGTAACAACAGTCTTACCCTTGCCGAGCTTCTTTGCCAGTCTTTTGGCAGCGGCTACATTTGTACCACTTGATATACCGCACATAATCCCTTCAAGTCTTGCTAAATCCTTAGATGTTGTAATAGCCTCTTCATCGCTTATTACGCAGATATCTTCATATATATTACAGTTAAGTATTTCTGGGATAAGTCCATCCCCAATTCCCATCTGGATATGTGTACCAACCGTACCGCCTGCAAGTATTGCAGCGTTTTCAGGCTCTGCTGCCCATATTGTAATATCGGGGTATTGTGCTTTAAGAACCTCACCTATACCTGTAATAGTACCACCTGTGCCAATACCTGAACAGAAGCCGTCAATCTTCCTTGCGGTCTGCTCAAGAATCTCGAGGCCTGTATGATGACGATGCACCATAGGATTAGCAGTGTTTTCAAACTGCTGTGGCACATAAACGTTAGGATTTTCCTCTGACATTTTAAGTGCAGTTTTAAGACATTCATCAATGCAATCGCCAATATTGCCTGAATCGTGAATTAGAACAACCTCTGCGCCATAATGACAAACGAGCTTGCGCCTTTCTTCACTTACAGAATCGGGCATTATAATTATTGTTTTATAACCTCTAACAGCTCCAATAAGGGATAGTCCTATACCCTGATTCCCACTTGTAGGCTCAACAATTATTGTATTTTTATTAATTATGCCATTCTTCTCTGCTTCATCAATCATATTAAGAGCAGTTCTTGTTTTGATTGAACCACCAACATTTAATCCTTCGAACTTGGCCAAAATATCCGCAGAATTCTCATCAACTATTCTATTAAGTTTAATAATAGGAGTATGTCCAACTGCCTCGAGAATATTATTATATACCATTAAAATTCAGCTCTCCTTATTAATTCCTTATGTTTCATTATATACAATTGTCAGCCAATTAATCAATAAGTGAGCATAAATCTTCTGTAAATTCCGTTGGGTCATCAACCGATACACCATCGGTCATAAGTGCGCAAGTATAAAGCACCTTTGTATATTTTGCAAGGGCATCTTTGTCTTCCTTAATAGACTTAAGTTTTGCAAAAATGCTGTGCTCTGTGTTGATTTCAAGAACCCTCTGCGCTTTAACCCCTTCGTTACCTGGCATTGTTGAAAGAACCTTTTCCATTTCTATTGTTATTTCACCAGCACTGGACACACAAACAGGATATGACTTAAGCTTTGAAGATGCCTTAACCTCAACAACCTTGCCATCAAGAGCTTCCTTCATAAGTTCAAATAAAGCTTTATCCTCATCCTTCGACTCAACCTCTGCATTATCAAGATTCAGGTCACTATCAGAAATAGATTTAAATTCCTTATCATTGTATTTTGCAAGAACCTTAACCGCAAACTCATCAACATCCTCTGTGAAGAAGAGAATTTCATATCCCTTTTCCCTCATCAGCTCAATCTGTGGCATCTTGGAAATCTTCTCGATGCTTTCACCACATGCATAATAGATATACTGCTGGTCTTCCTTCATTCTTTCAACATATTCATTGAGTGTTGCAAGCTTTTCTACAGTTGAGGAATAGAACATAACGAGGTCACATAAGAAGTCCTTATCTGCGCCATAATTATCATACAAGCCAAACTTGAGTGGTCGCTTGAAGTTTTCATAAAAACTTTCATATGCTTCTCTGTCCTTCTTAAGCATACTTTCAAGTTCGGTTTTAATCTTCTTTTTAAGATGAGAAGCAATAGCCTTAAGCTGTCTGTCATGCTGAAGCATTTCTCTTGAGATATTAAGAGATAAATCAGCAGAGTCAACAAGACCCTTTACAAATCCAAAGCAATCTGGAAGAAGGTCTTCGCACTTGTCCATAATAAGTACACCATTTGTATATAACTGAAGTCCTTTTTTGTATTCCTTTGTGTAATAGTCATATGAAGGACGCTCAGGGATAAACATAAGTGCATTATAGCTTACCGCACCATCAGCGCTCGTGTGGATAACCTTTACTGGATCGGTAAAATCAAAGAATTTTTCTTTGTAAAAGTTATTATAATCTTCATCACTAAGTTCTGACTTATTCTTTCTCCATATTGGAACCATGCTGTTTAGGATTTCTTCTTCCATATATTCAACAGGCTTTTCGCCTTCCTTTTCGGCAGGCTTTGTCTTGGCCATCATCATTTTAATTGGATATTTAATATAGTCCGAATACTTCTTAACAAGACCATAAATTCTGAACTGATCTACGAATTCATCGTACTTCTCATCTTCAGTATTCTCTTTAAGTTTAATAATAATTTCTGTACCATGGGTCTGTTTATCACAATCCATGATTTCATATCCATCAGCACCGCTTGATGCCCAGGAATAAGCCTCATCACTACCAAAAGCCTTAGAATTAACTACAATATGGTCTGCTACCATAAATGCAGAATAAAACCCTACGCCAAACTGACCGATAATGTCAATTTCTTCATTTGCTTCACTATTTTTCTTAAATTCGTATGAGCCACTTCGAGCGATTGTACCAAGGTTTTTCTCAAGGTCCTCTTTTGTCATACCAATACCGTTATCAGTGATTCTGAGGATACCAGAATTTTTATCAGCATCAATCCTTATGCATAAATCGTCCTTATCAATATCAACACTTTCGTCAGTTAATGATAGATAATACAATTTATCAATTGCGTCATTAGCATTGGAAATAAGTTCACGAAGGAAAATTTCCTTATGTGTATAAATTGAATTAATCATTAGATCCAACAATCTTTTTGATTCTGATTTGAACTGTTTTTTAGCCATTATTATCCGTTTCCTTTCTTGAATATTAATATTGTGATACAACTAGATATTTTATCACTTTTACAAAATTTGTCAAGTTATTACATCCTATAAATCAAGCATTTCAATACTTCTGTCAAGGATTCCGTTCATATAAGCAATAAGTATTCCATAGTTGGTAAAGGGCACATTGTAATCTTCTGACATCTTCTGTCTGAAAGCCATTTCTCTTTCAGGAAGCATGCATCCTCCGCAATGAACAATCAGACTGTATTTTGATAAATCTTCAGGAAAATCCCCACCAGATGTAAACTCAAAAATAGGCTCTTTGCCAGTATGCTTTTTTATCCAAGCAGGGAGCTTGACTGTTCCTATATCAGCACATTGTCTGTGATGGGTACATCCCTCACTAATAAGTATGACATCACCGTCTTTTATGTTTTCAATTCCCTTTGCGCCGTTAACCGCAGTTGAAAGCTGTCCCTTGTATCTGGACATAAGGATTGAAAATGATGTTAAAGGAATCTCTTTTGGAGTTTCTTTATCAGCAAATGGGAAAACCTGACTATCTGTCACAACAAGGCTTGGGCTTTTCCCTAATGATTTCAATGTGTCGGCATATTCTGAGTCTCTAACCACAATTGCTGTTGCTCCTGCATCAAGAGCATCTCTGACTGCCTGCTGCTGAGGCAAGATAATTCTACCTTTTGGTGCGGCCTCGTCAATAGGTGTAATAAAGACAACAAAATCCCCCGGACTAACAAGGTCACTAAGCAGCTTTTTGTTATTCTCATTAAGGGTTGCAAGCTTACCGATAAGCTCCTTAAGCTCGTGTATATTTGTACCATTCTCTGCACTTACAGCTATTGAATTTTCCTCAGTAACCTTTAAATCACTTAAATCGGCTTTATTGTATACAACGATGTAATTAATATCCTTTGCTTTGAATATATCAATAAGCTCTTCATCCTCTTTTGTAATTCCAATTGAGGAGTCAATAATCAATACGGCAACATCAGTTTTATTTAAAACCTGTTTGGTTTTACTAACTCGCATTTTTCCCAAGCTGCCCTCGTCGTCTATCCCCGGAGTGTCAATTATAACAACCGGACCTATGGGCAAAAGCTCCATAGATTTATATACGGGGTCGGTTGTTGTACCCTTGACATCTGAGACAATTGCAAGGGATTGACCTGTTATTGCATTTACAACACTTGATTTACCTGCATTTCTTTTGCCAAAGAAGCCAATATGTACTCTATTAGCTCTTGGCGTTTCATTAAGACTCATAATTATCCTCCAAACACTAAAATCTGAAATCTCTGCTACCATTTTTTATGGAAGAAAGATTATTTATCGCAATTTCCTTAACCCTTGGATTAGGAATCTTCTCTATTTCTTCTGCTATTAGTTTTTCACCAATTTTAACAGTTTCTTCTGTGGCGTAATCCATCAAGAATTCTTTAAGTGTCATAAGGGCGTTTGGATGACAACAATTTAGTATCTGCCCTGACTTACAAAGCTCCATAAATCTATCGCCTGTTCTGCCTTCCCTGTAACAAGCAGTACAGAAGGAAGGTATATATCCTGTTTCCATAAGCCAACGAACAACCTCGTCTAGTGTTCTCTGGTCAGAAACATCAAACTGTTCTGTGTCATGAGGTCTTTCCTCCTCAGTATAACCACCCACACTTGTACGAGATGCACCGGAAATTTGAGATACACCAAGGCGAATAATTTCTGCACGAACTTCTTCGCTCTCTCTTGTAGATATAATCATACCAGTATATGGAACTGCAACTCTGATACATGCAGCAATCTTACAAAATGTTTCATCACTGATAGAATTGTCAAATGCTGATGGATCGATATCATCTGCCTTTTTGATTCTTGGAACAGAGATAGTATGTGGACCAACTCCCCACGCTGCCTCAAGATGTTCAGCATGCATAAGAAGGGCGGCAAATTCATATTTGTAAAGTTCCAAGCCAAAGAGAACGCCAAGACCTACATCGTCTATTCCACCCTCCATAGCCCTGTCCATAGCCTCTGTATGATATGCATAGTCATGCTTTGGACCTGTTGGATGAAGTTTTAGATAGCTCTCCTTATGATATGTTTCCTGGAAAAGGATATATGTACCGATACCTGCGTCTTTTAGCTTACGATAGTTCTCAACAGTTGTAGCAGCTATATTTACATTTACTCTGCGGATTGCACCGTTTTTGTGTTTAATACTATAAATAGTTTTGATGCTTTCGAGGACATAATCAATAGGATTGTTTACAGGGTCCTCGCCACATTCAAGGGCAAGTCTTTTGTGTCCCATATCCTGAAGAGCAATTACTTCCTTTTTAATCTCTTCCTGAGTAAGCTTTTTTCTTTGGATATTACAATTCTGATGGTGATAAGGACAATAAACACATCCATTTACACAATAGTTTGAGAGATAAAGAGGTGCAAACATTACTATTCTGTTTCCATAGAAATCCTTTTTAATCTGCTCTGCAAGGTCATATATCTCTTTAATCTTTTCGGGATTCTCACAAGCAAGAAGCACACTTGCTTCACGATGAGTAAGCCCCTTTCTTAATTTAGCCTTCTCAATTATGGAATCAATTACTTCCATATTATCCTTGCACTCTTCGGCATACGCCAGAGTATCTAGGACCTCTTGATTGTCAATAAATTCTTCTGCTTTTAATGATTTTGGATTATACATAAATTATCATTCCCTAATTATATTTTTGAATATGTTGCCTTGGCTGTTATGCCTTTAATACTTCCAACCTTACCTGTCATAGCATTGATGATATCCTGTGGTGCATCAACTGCTACGCTGATAATACTGACATTTTTCTTCTGATATGGCAAGCCCATTCTCCCAATAATATATGGGGAGAACTCATGCAATTGCTCATTCAGAATATTTACAGAATCTAGATTCTCAACAATAATTCCTATTATTGCAACTCTTGTATCCATCATTTCACTTCCTTCTTATAAAGAAATAAACGCACCCTGAAAAAGGGTGCGTAAAGAATATCACATAGTGATAACATTATTTACATTGCATTCCTTCTACATCAGAGTAATCTTGTGTATCAGTATTTATATCCCGATTTGCTTTGCAGTAAGGATATGACCTCGCCATTTAGCACTATTATTTTAACACAATTATATCAAAAATGCAAGTATTATTATATGTTCTTTTTCATATGGGCAAGTGCATTCTTTTCAAGTCTTGATACCTGTGCCTGTGAGATACCGATTTCCTCTGAAACCTCCATCTGTGTCTTACCTTCAAAGAACCGTAAATTAATAATATAGCGTTCTCTTTCGGACAGCTTTTCCATAGCAGTTTTTAGGGCAATTTCATCTATCCATGTTTCATCGACACTCTTCTCATCCTTCAACTGATCCATTACATAGATAGCGTCTCCGCCATCATGGTACACCGGCTCATATAGAGATATAGGGTCTTGAATTGCCTCTAATGCCATAACAACAGATTCTTTTGGAACTTCTAATTCCTTTGCTACCTCTTCTACTGTTGGCTCTCGTGAATTTTTAGCTGTAAATCTTTCTTTAAATGATAAGGCCTTATAAGCTATATCACGCAGTGACCGGCTCACCCTTATTGCATTATTATCACGCAGATATCTTCTAATCTCGCCTATTATCATAGGCACCGCATATGTTGAGAATTTTACATTGTGGGATATATCAAAGTTGTCAATAGCTTTTATAAGGCCAATACAACCAATTTGAAAAAGATCATCCACATATTCTCCACGGTTATTAAAGCGTTGAATCACACTAAGCACAAGACGAAGATTTCCTTTTATAAAGGTTTCTCTTGCCTCCAGATCTCCTTGCTGAATTTTTGCAAATAATGTTTCCTTCTCATCATTTGTAAGCAACGGCAGCTTTGCAGTATTAACTCCACAGATTTCAACTTTATTTATCATATGACCCTCCGACTGTGTTGACATACTCTAATTATTTCCAGTCGGAGTTTCGTATATACTTTTTAAACGATTAAATCATTCGACTAATTTCTTTTTTTAGCTTGCTAATAATTCTCTTTTCCAGTCGTGAGATATATGATTGGGATATTCCAAGAGCATCGGCAACTTCTTTCTGAGTTTTCTCCTCACAGTTAGAAAGTCCAAATCTCATCTGCATAATCATCTTTTCTCTAGGAGAAAGTTTATGTATAGCAATTGACAAAAGCTGTTTATCTGTATTTTCCTCAACCCGTCTTGAGGTTACATCATCATCTGTGCCAAGAACATCCGAAAACAAAAGCTCATTTCCATCCCAATCCACATTAAGCGGTTCATCAATTGACACTTCAGTTTTTGTATTATGGTTCTTTCTTAAATACATCAGTATTTCGTTTTCTATACAACGTGAAGCATATGTAGCCAGCTTAATATTCTTATCAGGATTGAATGTATTAATCGCCTTAATAAGTCCAATAGTACCAATAGAAACTAAATCCTCAAGACCTACCTTTGTATTCTCGAACTTTTTGGCAATATATACCACAAGCCTTAGATTATGCTCTATAAGCATTTTTCTTGAATTCTCGTCTTGTTTAATGCTATGTATGCATTTCTCCTCTAGCTCTGCTTCTAAAGGCGCAGGGAGTGCATCAGAACCACCTATGTAATGTATATCATCACAAAACAGCGTTTTTATCCATGATGTAACTTTATTTATTATCTTCCTAATATCAATTAAATATGTCTTCATAAAATAATCACCTTTCTATGCAATTAATGATGGACTTATAAGTCCATTGTAGCTACCATCTATCGATAGTTCTCCTTTATAAACTCCAACAACGAAATTAGTCAATTTTTGCCTCTTTCCATTAGAAAGTATATATGCATATTCCGGAGTAAAACCATATATTATTCCTCCTCTACAACCGATTGAATTATAAGGGATTGCAATAGGTTTAAGGTTAGACTCACCGGGAAACGTTCCATTTAATAATCCATGTATTTTATCTTCTTCAACAACCACAACTGGCTTTTGGGAAAATGGTGTATAAAGGGAATTTCCTGTATCTAATATGCAATTGATTTCATTCTCCTTATTATTAGCGCTGATAACTATCTTCACCTTATTTTTTACAATAGTGCCCTGTCTAAGTCTATCAAAGATAAATAAAAATATGTAGGCAATTACTGAATACAGTGCAAAAACGCCAAAGGTCAATGCCTGACTAATACCATTGAGCAGACTTAAGAGTGCATAAATACCACCGCAAAAAGCGAAGTTCACAAAATAGAACATAAGTAGTGCTCTTATGAAGCCTTTAAACTGCATTATGCCAAAGGTAAATAAAATCAGCGCACCTGAAAACAGCAATTTGAATATACCAGAAAAAAAGAATGAGTCAAATGCCAACAGGTTAAGTATAGAATAAAAGCCACCAATAACAGCGCCGCTAAGCAACATAAGCGTTGATACTTCTTTCTTTATCATTCTACCTGTCATATTCAGAAGCAAATAATCAACTATAAAATTTAACAAGAAAACCAAATCAACATAAATAATTGCCATAATTTATCACCAAGGTCATTGTAGCATAAATCGCCTAATAACCTTGTCGAAATAATACTAGTGTTATTTTAATTTTGTATATACAAAAAAGGAGCCACAGTAAAATGATTTTTGAAAATCCTTTTGCTGTGGCTCCTTTTGGAGCTGAAGAAAAAATAGTGCAGAATGGACAAACTGAAGCAAAACAAGGGTTATCCTTGTTTTTGCGAACCCGAAGGTGTACAAAGGTACATCGAGAGGTGAAGTTTGTTCATAGCATAAAGCACATTATTTTAAGAAATTCGTTATATGACGAATTTCTACCTTAACTCTTTGTTGCTTTGTGATTATTCTATCATTTATTCGCTTAATAAGGACCTTTTTGTGCTTTATGCAGTCGGTGCATTTTGCTATAGCCCTATTGATAGTAAGTTATTATGGCATTACTGTTTCTTCGCCTAATATCACATTTATTTTTTTGTTGTCCCACTTGGAAATATCATTGCCACGAGAACGCTTAATTTCAAGTATTACTGTATCGCCCACACTCTTTTTGTTCTTTATAGCGTTAAGCTCGGCAACAGTTGAAACCTTCTGTCCATCAGCTGTAATAATAACATCACCCTGAATAAGCCCAGCTTTTTCAGCTGCACCGAACTCAGTAACCGCTACTACATACAAACCTTCAGGAACATTATACTGCTGTGACATTGATGCGTCAACTTCTCTTAAAGAAACACCAATTACAGGTCTGCCCTTTACATGTCCATTGTCAATTAAATCATCAATAATAGGTTTTGCAAAGTCGATAGGAATAGCAAACCCTAATCCTTCTGCAGAGGAAACCTTAAGAGAGTTAATCCCTACAACCTGACCAAAGCTATTTACAAGCGCACCGCCGGAATTACCAGAGTTGATTGCAGCATCAGTCTGAATAAGTGTGTAAGATCTATTCTCAACAGATACTGTTCTATTAAGGGCGCTGATAACACCAACCGTTACTGACCCTGCGAATTCCTGCCCAAGAGGATTGCCAATAGCTATTGCAAGTTCTCCGACTTGAAGTTCACTTGAATATCCGAATTCTGCTGTTGGAAGATTCTTTTCCTCAATCTTAATAACAGCTAAATCAGTGCTTACATCCTGACCAACAAGCACCGCTGAATACTCTTTACCTGTACTAAGTATTACATTAATAGCAGATGCATTTTCAATAACGTGCTGATTGGTTACGATATAGCCATCTTCAGAAATAATAATTCCCGAACCACTTCCTTCGGCAACCTGTGTACCAAAGAATGACTGAACTTCAGCCTTAATTACGATACCACATACCGCAGGACCTACTTTATTGGCAATGTCCACGATAGACATCTCAGAGCCTTCTTTTTTTGCTAATTGCTCGAGAGTACTAGCTTTGCTGGACTCTTTATTCTGATGTGTTGCAGAATTATCTTTAGGTGTATCGCCATCTCTTGCTATATAACCTGTAATTCCCAGTCCAGCTACTACTAGAAACAATGTGGCTATAAAGGTTATAAGACAAGCTAAAAATACATTGTTCTTTTTAGATGGCTTTTTGTAATAAGTAGGAATCTGTGAATTAACAGGTGACTTAGGTTCAAACCCTAAATTCAGAACTTCCTCTTTTGAAGGAGTATGCTCAACTTCGGTTGCAGAAATATCATCTATTAAAGGTGATTCTTCATTAATGATAGTTTCCTGCTCATTGGTTGATTGTGCCTCATCAGTTGATTCTTCTATAACTGACGAGTCTTCTGCCTTTACAGTATTATCATCTAAAGGAATATCAGACTTTACAGTTTTCTCCTCAGTAGTAACCTCAAGCTCTGTATCCTCTTCATTGTTAATATGATCTTTATCAAACATAATACAAAATTCCTTTCATTGATACCAATATAAAAAGGTGTCTAAATTATTTTAAACAAAAAGTATTACGCTTATGCAATTATTATATTAAAGCAGCTGCTTGTTTTGCAATTTCTTCAGGAGTAAGGCCGTATTCTTCAAGAAGCTGTGCTGGCTT
>JAQVYH010000082.1 GCA_029004515.1 Eubacteriales bacterium
TCATCACCAGTTATACGATAGTCAGCAACAGAAGAAAGAAGCCACATAAAACCTACATCGTGGTGGAGGTTAAAATATTCAAGAAGTGATTCATCAAGAAGGTCTTGAATACCTCTTGCAGTTTCAAGATAGAATTCATCCTTTGTTTCGTTATACATCTTCCACAGAATACCCGCATAGAAGCCGTTTGTCCACCAACCCTTTTTTTCTGGATAATAGTTGTCATATACACCATCTACTGTTGTGTATGGAAGGCTTACTCCCATCTGTCTTGATGAAAAAGCAACCTTCTTTTTTGCTTTATTTAGGGTTTCTTCAACCCATTTTTTATCGGTATCGTTTAAAGTTAACATATCGTTTTCACTCCTTTTTATACGGATTATATATTAAAAGGATAAATATGTCAATCATAAAAATAGGCGTAATAGTAGTAAACTTGACAGACTTTATCACTTTTGGTATAATTGGTAACTGTTAAAATCAGATACTGTTGCTTACACGCAACAGGGAAAGGAATTTAATATGAATTTAGTTAAGAAAACTGTATTGACCGCTGTCATCATTGGACTGACTCTGAGCTGTACGGCTTTCGGCTATGAGGTTCAATATGAATTCAGCGATGGTATTGCGGTAGTTAAGAATGATGGTAAGTTCGGATACATAAAAGAAGATGGAACGGAGCTTGTTCCTTGTATCTATGACTACGCATTTGACTTCTTTGAAGGTATGGCAAATGTTGTAAAAAACAACAAGTGTGGCTATATTGACAAAACAGGTAATATTGTTATCCCATGCGAATATGATGGTGCAACTGATTTTTCGGAGGGTGCTGCGGCACTACAAAAGGACAATAAGTGGGCTTATGTAGATAAGAAGGGTAATTTCCTTACTCAATTTATCTATGATGAGGCAGGATTTTTCCACGACGGATTTGCTCGTGTGAAGGTTGGAGAGCTGTTTGGTTATATCAACCTTAGTGGCGTTGAGGTTGTTCCTTGTATGTTTGATGAAGACAATGCGTATATAGCCTTATACAACGCTCCAAAAAACCAGCCTATTGATAGCTCATCCGTTACTGCTATGGCATCAAAGGTAACAGTTGACGGCATTGAAAAGAGCCTTGATGCATACGAAATTAAGGATCATAACTATCTTAAACTTCGTTCTCTTGCAACTGCTCTTGAGAGTAGCGACATTCAGATTCAGGTTGATTGGGACCCTGTAAAGGAAAGTATTTTCCTTACATCTATGCAAGCTAAGGCTGATGAAATAACAGAAGAGGCTAATGTTGCAGAAATAACAGAATCGGTTGAAGAAGTTAAGGAAGAGACCTCTGAGGGAATCGTAGCACCTGAGAGTCTTCCCCTGGTAGTACATGCTACATCTTGCGATATATATTATAATGGTAAGCCTGTTTCGCTTGCAGGTTATGAAATCAACGGAAATAACTATTTCAAACTTCGTGATATGACAGAGCTTTTTGGCATTGAAATCAATTGGGACGAAGCAAGACAGATGGTTATAATTTCCACAAAATAATAACTATGAATCAGCGGTGAATATGCACCGCTGATTTCAGGCCGTCGAAAAAGTCGTTCAACCACAAGCAAAATAGAAAATATTTATCTCTTGCTTGTTCTATAAAAAGTAATAATATATAATTATAATGGCGTAGGTTTTATCGAAAAACCTACGCCATTTCTTGCTTTCACCCTTCCCGACCACTACCGTACCCTCGTACGCCGACGATGTCGGGAATGTCGAATTTAACTTCCTTTTTCGCAGTCTGCCAGCGTGTCTATAGGTTTATCGACACGCTGTAATCAGCGGTGAATATACACCGCTGATTTTTTTTTGTGCAGCAACTTTTTCATATGATTCTGCAGAAAGATTAGATTGACATATGCATAGTGATAGTGGTAGCATTATACTATAAAAGTGGTATGGGAGGAATGGGAAATGTACCCTAAAATTGGCATAAGACCTGTTATTGATGGTAGATGGGGCGGCGTAAGAGAAAGTCTCGAAGCCCAGACAATGAATATGGCGAAGGCTGCATCAGAGCTTATTTCATCACAGCTTAGGTATGCAGATGGAACACCTGTTATATGTGTTATTGGTTGTACTACTATTGGTAGCGGTGCAGAAGCGGCAAAGGTGGCAGAGCAGTTTGAAGGTGAAAATGTTGTTGCGACCCTTTCTGTAACTCCTTGTTGGTGCTATGGCAGTGAAACAATGGATATTAATCCAAAGACTATAAAAGCTGTTTGGGGTTTTAACGGAACAGAAAGACCTGGCGCAGTTTACCTTGCGGCAGTTATGGCGGCGCACGCTCAAAGAGGACTTCCGGCATTTTCAATCTATGGCCACGATGTTCAGGATGCTAATGATGCATCAGTGCCTGAGGATGTTAAGGAAAAGATTTTACGCTTTGCTCGTTGTGCTATTGCGATTGGTCAGATGAAGAACAAAGCATATGTTAATATCGGTGGTGTATCGATGGGTATTGCAGGCTCATACTGCGATGCATCTTTTATGCAGAATTATCTTGGACTTCGTGCAGAGTGGGTTGACCTCACAGAAGTTTTAAGAAGAATCACTCTTGAAATTTATGATAAGGATGAATATGAAAAGGCTATTATATGGATTAAGGCTAACTGCAAAGAAGGCTTTGACAAAAACGAGGGCAAGACATTCCCAGAGATTATAACGAAATCCAAGGTTGTCCCTGCTGATAAGGATTGGGAGTTCATTGCAAAGTTTACAGTTATTGTTAATGATATTCTTCACGGAAACAAAAAGCTTTCCCAAATGGGATGGCACGAGGAATCACTTGGTAGAAACGCTGTTGTAGGCGGATTCCAAGGACAGAGAATGTGGACAGACTGGCTTCCAAACGGTGATTTCACCGAATCAGTTCTTGCATCAAGCTTTGACTGGAATGGCAAGAAACAGCCATTCCCATTTGCAACAGAGAACGATACTCTTAATGGTATTTCAATGCTTTTTGCAACCCTACTTACAGGCAAAGCACCAAGCTTTCACGATGTTCGTACATATTGGAGTCCTGACGCAGTTAAGAGAGTTACAGGTAAAGAGCTTGAGGGCAAGGCTGCGGACGGAATCATACATCTTATTAACTCGGGTGCAACTGCTATGGACTGCACAGGTGCATCAAGGGATGATAAGGGCAATGGAACTATTAAAGAATGGTGGAATATGACCGAGACTGATATTGATGCTTGCCTTAAGGCTACCGATTGGTGCAGAGCTGACTATGAGTATTTCCGTGGAGGTGGATTCTCATCACACTTTAAGACTCTTGCCCAAATGCCTCTCACAATGATAAGAGTTAATTTAATCGATGGAGTAGGCCCTACTATTCAGATTGCAGAGGGATATTCAGTTATCCTTGATGATGATATGCACGATAAGCTGGATAAGAGAACTGACCCAACATGGCCAACAACTTGGTTTGCTCCTGTTCTTACAGGTAAGGGTGCATTTACTGATACATATTCCGTTATGGCTAACTGGGGTGCTAACCACGGTGTAACAGTGCACGGACATATTGGCGCTGATGTTATCACACTTGCATCAATGCTTCGTATTCCTATCTCTATCCATAATGTAACTGAAGAAAAGATTTACAGACCTCATTCATGGGCAGGCTTTGGTATGGGAGAGGATTCGACTTCAACCGATTACAGAGCTTGTGAATACTATGGTCCATTGTTCAAATAAACAATGAAAGGGGGATGTTAAAAAAGTGTAGATGGCATAAAACGAGATAAATGTTCTTATAGAACGCTAAATTACTTCGTAGCTATAAAACTGCTTTGTTTTTTTATAACAAAGCAGTTTTTTTATATTGATTTAGCAAAGCGACTAATGTATAATTAACATATGAAAAAGGTTACGGAAGGTGGAATATGGGATGAATGTACTTGCGTTTGACTTTGGTGCTTCTAGTGGCAGAGCTATCCTTGGAAGCCTTAAGGATGGCAAACTTACACTAAAAGAAATACATAGATTTGATAATGAGCCTGTTTATATGAATGGCGGATTGTATTGGGATTTGCCTCGCCTTTTCCACGAGGTAAAGCAGGGCATATTAAAAGCAAAAGAAGAGGAGTATGAGAGCATCGGTATTGACACTTGGGGTGTTGACTATGCCCTTATAACAAAGGATGGCAAACTTATTGGTAATCCATATAACTATCGTGATGAGAGAACACTTAATACAAGAGATAAGGTGGGAGAGATCATCTCTGATGAAGACCTTTACAAAACATCAGGTATCCAGACAATGAATATCAATACTCTTTTCCAGTTTATGGAGGATAAAGAGGAAAGGGACTTTTATGAACTGGCAGATAAATTTATTCTTGTGCCTGACCTTTTTGGATATTTATTAACAGGTAAGGTTTACTCCGAGCGTACAATGGCATCTACAACACAGCTTTTAGACCCGTATACAAAGGAGTGGAATTTTCCACTTATAGAAAAGCTTGTTATTAAAAAATCCATGTTCCCAAGGCTTGTTGATGCTGGTGAAAGGATTGGAGCACTTAAAGAGGAAATCTGCAAGGAACTTGATATAGGTGATAAATATATCACAGCTGTTGCAGGACATGATACAGCAAGTGCGGTTGTAGCAGTACCTGCACAGGAGAAGGACTTTGTGTATATTTCCTGTGGTACATGGAGCCTTTTTGGTACAGAACTTGATAAGCCTTGTATCTCTGATTTATCCGCGCAGCTTAATATTACTAATGAAACTGGATATGAGAAGACAACTAGATTCTTAAAGAATATAATCGGACTTTGGATGATTCAGGAAACTCGCAGACAGTTTGGGCGTGACGGAAAAGACTATTCCTATGCCGATATGGAAATGATGGCAAGAGAGGCACAGCCTTTTAAATGCTTTATCGACCCTGATGACCCTAGATTTATCCCACCGGGCAATCAGGTTCAGAGGATTAAGGATTTTTGTATGGAAACCAATCAGCCAATCCCTGAAACAGATGGCGCAGTTGTCCGTTGTATATATGAGAGCCTTGCGATGAAGTATAAGTACACCTTTGAGAATCTTAAAAAATGCACAGGACAGAATTTTGAAACTATACATATGGTTGGCGGAGGAACAAAGGATAACTTTCTATGCTCAATGACCGCCTCTGCAACAGGTGCTAATGTTGTGGCAGGCCCTATTGAGGCTACCGCTGCAGGTAATATAGTAGTCCAGCTTATTTCAGCGGGGGAGATAAAAGACCTTAAAGAGGCAAGAGAAATCATTGCAAACTCCTTTGATGTGGTTAAATATGAGCCAACAGACGATGGATTTGATAAGGAATATGATAGGTTTTTAAGCATTATAAAATAAAAAAATGCACCTCAAATCGATTACTTTGAGGTGCATTTTTTGTACGGATTATTCAGAGTGGTTAGTATTATTTAATCGTCTGTACTCACCGGGAGTATAGCCATATGCTTCTTTAAAAAGTTTTATAAAGTAGTTGGTATCCTCAAATCCAACACCCCTTGCAATTGAATTAATAGAATAATCATTTTCAAGAAGCATTTCGATTGACTTTTCAAGTCGTACTTTATTGATATATTGCTTTATGCTCATGCCTGTTTGTGCTCTGAAGCTGTGGGATATAAGAGAGCGACTACAATTAAAATAGTTAGTAAAAACATCAAGGCTTAAGGGTGACATATATGCCATATTGATATAGTCGATAATTTTTCTGCAAAGAACCTTCTTGTTATCTGCCGGTCCTTGCAATATGGCACTTCTTGTGAATTCACTTCTTAATAATTCAAGCATAGATGCGATTGTATTAATTTCAATCTCCAGTTCACCTATATCTTCGCCTATCCCCAATGTGTTGAAATATAATTTGTTCATTCGTTGTGGGTCAAAATGAAATTTGGTGGCAACTCTCTCAATTCGGGATTCAGCCTGTTCGTATTCACATCTTGATCTGCCTGCTGAAACGAATCCGAGGAGCTTGTCCTCATAAAACAGAGGAACGATATACATCTTAACGCCCGCATAACAGGTTCCGTAGAATGGCTTGCCCTCTTTGCATTTTTCCATTACATCAAGTTCTTTTTCAAGGCAATACCTTAATGCGTCTTCACTGGAACGAATATAAACACAATATCCTGGATGAGAGCCAAACACTGATTTGACAGTCCTTTTGGAATTTGCAAGGAATCCATCAAAGTCGTGTATCTTGATAAACAACTTCTCTTTATCTGAAATATATTCAATGTACTTTATTAGTGTATCTAGATGCTTATAATACATGGTATCACCTCCATAATCATAATATCATAATACAAAGCGAAAAGCAATATAAATGCACAAATATAATATCAATATGCACAAACATATTATAAAAACGAGCAAACATTTAGACAAAACGTATTGTTTTACAGCATTTTTTCAATAGCCAATCATAAATGTAATGCAGATTATTCTGGTTTATTTGCACAAAAGTATAGTGACATAAGGGATAAAGTATGATAAAATTTAATTGAATTATAGAAGCAATTTGGCGGGGAAGTTAAATATATGTTATAATTGCATATAGTTAATATCTACACAAAAAAAGAGGGAGAGAATGCAAGTGAAAAGATTATTGGCAATGTTTCTTGTAGTAGCAATGACCATTTCCGCATTGGGTATGGTTTCATTTGCTGCTGTTGCAAACGAAAATGTCTTCAACGGTTTGGTTTCTACTAAAATCGTATGTACAAAGACAGATGGTTTTACCTATTTCTCAGGTGGAAACGTTCAGTTGGAGGCGAACACAGATTATACTCTTACATTTTGGGCAAAAGGTAATGGTAATCCATCCGTTCGTGTACTTAACACAACATGGAGTACTAGTATTGTGAATTTGGGATTCACAGGTGGTTCTGCATGGAAACAGTACACCAAAACCTTTAATTCCGGAGATTATACAACAGGTATAATTGCTCTTGCAAATAATCCTTATGGTAATGCAGGAACAATGTATGTTGATGATGTTTGCCTTTACAAAACATCTGATGCAACAGCAACCAATCTGGTTGTTGACCCGGGCTTTGAGGGTGTAACAGGTACAAAGTGGGCCTTTGATAATTCAAAGTATTCCACAATGTTTATCAGAGAAATTAGTGAAGTTGTAATGGTAAACGGTGTTGCTAGTGAAGAGGCAAAGACCGTTTCTTCAATCGCAGTTAGCGGTCAGAAGACAAGCTACACAGCAGGGGATGCATTTGTTGCTCCTACAGTTACTGTTACATATTCTGATGGCACATCAGAGGTTGTGACATCAGCTACTTTCTCAGGCTATAATATGGCGAATACTGGAACACAGACAGTAACAGTTTCATATGGTGGCAAGACAACAACTTACACAATTACAATTGCTCCAGGTACAACTCCAGATCCAGACCCAGACCCGGATCCAGACCCAACAGTACCTGATGATAATGAAAATGTATATGAAGGTAACTATGCTGCTAAAATCACTTCTCGTGGAACAGATAAATTTTCCTTCTTTACAAGTAAGCCAATCACTCTTGAGGCTAATACAGATTATATTATTTCTGCTTGGTCAAAGGGTGGAGGAAGCCCGTCTATGCGAATTCTTGAGGCAACTTCTTGGAGCCAGGTTAAGGACAAGGGATTAGCAGGTGGTGGTATTTGGCAGAAGGCTGAAGACACATTTAACTCGGGGTCTAATAAGTCTGTTCTCTTCGCACTTTGCAATAACCCATATGGTGGCGGCGGAGTGATGTATGTTGATAACTTATTCCTTGCAAAAAAATCCGAACCTACTGTAAACCTTGTTACAGATCCTAATTTTGAACTTGGTACAGGTTGGAGTTTTAAGGAAACAGACACTATCTTTACAAAGGAATATAGTAAGATAGCACAGGATCCTGACGAAACAACATATACATATGTAGAAAACGAAATCGACCAGCCTAATGGTAGCAGTGCCAGAAAGCTTTATGCAGGTCATGATTCAGTTATCTATGTCCCAAGCGGCACAGTAGAAACTCTTTCACAGGAAGTTACTCTTGAAGCTTCTAAGGAATACAGAGCATCCTTCTGGGTACGCAGTCCGGGCGGTGGTAAGATTAACTTTAAGGTTAAGGACCCATCAGGACAAGATGTATTTACATACACAGTAACTGGTACAAATTCTTGGGTAAGACATCTTCCTTTGTATATAACTAATACAACAGCAGGCAAATATAAGTTCTGTTTTGAATCAATTGCATCTGAGACAGAAGAAATATATATCGACTACGCAATGACATTCACAAAAAAGCGTATCGAAGGCACAAAACTTATCCAGCTTATCTCTGATTACAGCTTCGAAGGCGAAGGTTCTTGGACAGGCATCACAGGCGTATATGAAAACGGGGATAGGGGCTTTACACTTCACACTGTTAACACAGGTGTTGTTTGTGATGTAAGCGGCGGTATCAGAGTTATGCCTGTTGGTGACTCAATCACAGAGGGTGTAGGCGCTACAAATATGGTTGGTGGTTACAAAAAAGCTCTCTACGATAAGTACGAATCAAATGGAGTAAATGTTAACTTTGTTGGTCCTAAGGCTATCGGTGCACCATACTATGATGCAGGAAGTGGTCATGCAGGTTATCCAGGTTGGACTGTTAGCCAGATTAGAAATGATATCGGTAACTGGATGTCTATATACGAACCACAGGCAATACTTCTTATGATTGGTACTAACGATATACTTCAGGATAAGCCTGGAACAAACACTCTTGCAGCTGATGCTCCTGGTAAACTTCAGGAGACAATGGATATCATTATGAATACAAATCCTAATGTAAAACTTATTGTAGGTTCTGTCCCACCGCTTGATAATAGTGGTAATAATATAAAGGTTCAGACATACAATGCGGCTATCAAGCCAATGGTAGAAGCTATGGGCGTGAAGTATAATGGCAATGTTACATTTGTTGACATATACTCAGCTTTCCCAAGCAAGTCTGACGGTATCGGCAATGACTATACACATCCAGACGATAAAGGTTATCAGTATATTACTGACAAGTGGTATGCTGAAACTAAGGATATTGTAACATCACTTACACCAAGCTCATTTGAATCAACTAAGGG
The DNA here is from genome assembly GCA_029004515.1 of Eubacteriales bacterium. GTDB lineage: Bacteria > Bacillota > Clostridia > Monoglobales > UMGS1388 > UMGS1388. Next base: position 9,164 of record JAQVYH010000082.1, read on the forward strand.
TACAGCATATGATGGTAAGTATTCACTTAAGTATAATCCTTGGTATGTTTCATACTATACACTTCTTACATACGAAATGTATACAAGAGGTATGATTACAGTTGAACCTAATACAGATTATACATTCAGTATGATGGTTAAGGGCGACCAGGGCGTTTCTCTCCAGACAAGACTTCAGACAACGTTCTCTGGTGGTGTTATTAAAACTCTTACAACAAGTGCCGGTCCTAGATGGAAGAAGGCTTCCGTAACATTTAACTCAGGTGATAACACAGGAATCCTTATTGCTATGATTAATGGTTGTATGTCAACTGGTGTGATGTATGTTGACTGCGTTGAGCTTGTTAATAATACAACTGGTGAAAACCTTCTTTCAAATTCGAGCTTCGAGCTTGATGCTGCTGGAGACCGTACCGGCTGGGGTAATCCAAAGACACCATGGTCATTTGTTGAAGATACTACAGATGTTCCCAGAAGCGTAGTTTCAATCACTAAGAACGGCCAGCCTGTTACAGAGCTTAAGGCAGGACAGATTGATATATCAGCAGATCTTACAGGTGTTGTAGATGATGGTGCTGTTATGGTAGTTGTTCACTACGAAGGAAATGTTGTTAAGAACATTGTTGCTTGTGAAAAGAGAGTTGACCTTGCAACATCAATTACTCTTGATGAAGTTAAAGAAAACACCTCACTTAAGGTAATGCTTCTTAATAATGATTCAGATATCGAACCAATTCTTACACAGGTAATCTCAAGATAACAAATATAATTTAAAGGGGCTGTAGCAAAACGATTTTTATAATCGGGTTGACTACAGCTCCTTTTTTGGGGCTCATAAAAAATGCGCGCTAAAGCCTTCATTACCGCGATTTTGCTATGCAAACACTTGCGTTCAGGCTTATAGTAGCAACATTTACTATCATAAATGTCTTATAAGGTGAAGTTTGTTCATAAATGGGTCTGTGCATTTTGCTACAGCCCCTTTTTTATTGACAATTTTTCCTATATTACATCTTTGTTAAAACCATTGAAAAATACAGCGGAATATGATAATATTTAACAATAATAATAAGTAATACATATACTCAAGGAGGAAAACAAACAATGAAAAATTCAATCAAAAGAGTGGTAGCTCTTGCAGTTGCATCAGTGATGCTTCTTTGCATGGTTCCATTCGTTTCAGCTGATACTGCTGACTTTACTGTTGCGGCAGGAGAAGTAGTAGCAGATTTAGGTGCAACGTCAGTAGAAGTACCTGTTGATTTCACAAAGATGTACACAGACACAACACTTGGTTGCGTAGAAATCAGAGTACACTATGACAATACAAAACTCGATTACGAGAGCATATCATTTGGATCAATGGTTCCAAACGCAACAGCAGATA
>JAQVYH010000083.1 GCA_029004515.1 Eubacteriales bacterium
CTCCGCCAAAGTTTTTTGCTATATAATTTATTGTTTCAATATCTACGAATTCCCATACAGCGGCAATTGCAGTCATGTAATTTTCTACATTGTGAATTCCCGGAAGACGAATGTCCTTGATAGTAAGAACCTGTGTATCTTCACCTGAAATGTTGCTCATAATCATATCGCCATCAAGCCATACACCTTTTTTTGGCTTTGTCTGTCTTGAAAAATATATAACAGAGGAAGGAGCCTTTTTTGAGATGTCTCTTGTAATATCATTATCAAGATTAGTGATGAGAATATGGTTCTCATTTTGATACTTAAATATGTTTTCCTTTGCCTCTATATATTCATCCATTGACTTGTGCATATCAAGGTGATTAGGCGCAAGGTTTGTAATAACTGCAATCTCCGGGCTTGTTGTCATTGTATGGAGCTGGAAGCTGCTAAGCTCTGTGATAACCATATCATCTGCATCAATACTTCCGATTCTGTTAAGGAGAGGAGCTCCGATATTCCCTCCTAAGTGACATACATATCCCTGTTTTTTAAGCATTTCATATATAAGTGTGGTAGTAGTTGTCTTGCCATCACTGCCTGTTATGCCAAACTTTTTAGCAGGGCATAGCTGATAGAAAAGCTCCATCTCGCTTGTAATATGCGCGCCTCTTTCTCTTGCCTTTGCAAGCTGTGGATGGTCAAATCTCATACCGGGAGTTTTGAACACTACATCTTCATCGATGTCTTCAAGATAATTCTCGCCGAGATATAATTTTATCCCAAGGCTTTCAAGCTCGCTTTCTAGCTCACCGAGGTTCTCATTTTTATCTCTTGCGGTAACAGTAATCCCCATATCTGCAAGCATCTTAATAAGAGGAGTATTACTTACACCCATGCCGATAACCGTAACTGTTTTACCTTCAAGCATATCGAAAAGTTTATCAAGCTCTGTCTTCATAAATGTTCAATCCCTTCGAAAATAGATTGGTTTTTAAGTGAGATAAGAGGCACTTCCTATGGAAAGTGCCTCTTGCGTTATTTGTGAATATTAAGATTATTCTTCTGTTGTTTCTTCCTGTGCAGGAGCTTCTTCAACCTCAACTACAGGGGTTTCTTCAGCTTCAACTGCAGGAGTTTCTTCAGCCTCAGCCTTAGGAGCTTCTTCTACATAGTCAGGAAGGAGAACCTTCATGCTAAGAGAAATCTTCTGCTTTTCAAGATCGATTTCAGTAATCTTTGCTTCAATTTCCTGTCCTACTGAAAGAACGCTTGAAGGCTTTGCGATTCTCTGGTTAGCGATCTGTGAAATGTGGATAAGACCGTCAACGAAAGGAATGATTTCAGCAAATGCACCGAATGGAACAAGTCTTACGATCTTTGCTGTAATAACATCGCCTACGTTGTAATTTTCTTTGATAATATTCCAAGGATTTTCAGCATCCTTCTTATATCCAAGAGAAATCTTATTCTTTTCTGTGTCAATAGCCTTGATGTATACTTCAACGTCCTGACCTACTGTGAGTATCTCTGATGGGTGCTTGATTCTGCCCCATGAAAGCTCAGAGATATGTACAAGACCATCTACACCGCCAAGGTCGATGAATGCACCAAAATCAAGGAGACTCTTAACCTTACCTGTGTATACCTTGCCAACCTCTGCTGTTGACCAGAATTCCTGTTGCTGCTGCTTTCTAACTTCAGAAGCAACTTTTTTAATTGAACCAACAAGCTTTCTTCTTCTAGGATTGATATCAATCAATCTGAAAGAAACGGTTTCCTTAAGCATTGTGCTAAGGTCGTCTATATATCTTACACTCGCCTGTGATGCAGGGATGAAAACTCTATTACCATTACAAACGACAATAATACCGCCGTTTACAACTTCCGTAACAGTTCCTGTAAGAATTGTCTGCTGATCAGCTGCCTCCTCAAGTTTTTTCCAACCCGCCATCTGGTCAAGCTTCTTTCTTGAAAGCTTAACTGTACCTTCAACATCGTTTACTCTAACAACGAAAACTTCGATTTCGTCGCCAATCTTAACGATTGAGGCAGGGTCTGATACAGGTTCTGCAGATAATTCTTCAACTGGTATTGAACCGTCTGCTTTAAATCCGAGGTTTACATATACCTCTGTTGGTGTGATACCGATAACAGTACCTTTTACAACATCACCTGTTTTAAGAGTGATCATTGTCTGTTCGAGCTGTTCCGCAAAGCTAAGCTCTTCGTTCATGTTCATGTTTTCTTCTGACATCTTATTGATGACCTCCTTAATAATCCATTCCGGTGTCGAAGCCCCTGCTGTCACGCCAATATGGCGTTTATATTTATAAGCCTCCTCTGGAAGCTCATAAGCTGTTTCAGTATGAAAGGTGCAACTACAATGCTCACGACATATATCTGCAAGCTTCTTTGTGTTGGAGCTTTCATAGCCTCCGACCACTATCATACAGTCGGACTTTTTTGCAAGAGAGGCAACCTCTGCTTGCCTTGTTTCAGTAGCACTACATATTGTATCAAAAAATACTATACTTTGGCAAGAGGAAATTAAAAATTTCTTAAAAAAATCCCAATTTTTTTTCGAAGAAGTAGTCTGAGTGACCACACAGACTGGTTTTTCACTATGAAAATTTTCTGGGATTGCGTCATAAATTATAGCACTTTCCTCGCACCAACCATTAATTCCTTTAACTTCCGGGTGATTTTTATCACCGAAAATCACTATTTGATACCCTTTATTATGATGCTCCCAAACAATATTATGAATTTTTTTTACAAATGGACAGGTTGCATCTATAATTTCGAGACCTAATTCTTCAAGGCGATTATATTCTTTTTTGCCGATTCCGTGTGAGCGAATGATGATTTTTGTCCCCTTGGGAAGCTCCTCCGGTTTATTTGTTTCAAAGATGTTGTGTCTTTCCAGCTCTTCAACAGCCTGTCTGTTATGGATTATCGGACCTAAGGTGTAAATCCTTTTTCCACCACTGTTTTCAAGAGCAATATCTGTAGCACGCTTCACGCCAAAGCAATAGCCTGCTGATTTTGCAAGAGTAATCATTTGCTGTCACCTCAATCAACAAGAGCAATTATCTCTGTCATAATCTTGTCTGTCAATTCCCCAAGTTCTTCAGAGGTTGCTCTCTTGCCATAATATTCATCAAAATATATTGGTTTTCCGATTCTTATAACCGGTCTTGAGAATGGAATGAACTTTCCTGAAATACCCATTGGAAGAACAGGCACCTTCATCTTGACTGCAAGCATTGCGGCACCTGATTTGCCTTGTGAAACTTCGATAGTTTTATATCTCTTTCCCTGTGGGAACATCATAAGAGGAAAACCCTCTTTAAGAATTGTCATTGCTGCCTTTACAGCACCGATATCCGCGTGACCTCTTCTAATTGGATATGCGCCCATTTTTTTGAAAAACCAACCCAAAGGCGGGAAGCGGAAGAGAGAATCCTTGGCGATAAATTTAAGCTGTTTTTTCTGTGGTATTGCCGCAAACAAGGCATCCCAATTACTCCTGTGGTTAGGACAGATAAGATATCCGCCCTCAATTAGGTCAAGGTTTTCTACACCTTCTATTCTAGGCATAAATACAATATTCATAAACATACTGCATACTGATCTTACAAACTTATACATTGATAATCAATCCTTAGTCTTCGCATTTAAAATTATATAATTCTAGTATTTTTTCAACAACCTCGTCCTGTGTAAGTGTTGTTGAGTCAAGAACTATTGAATCATCAGCAGCCTTAAGTGGTGCGAAGGCTCTTTTTGAATCGTTTTCATCACGCTGCGCCATATCTCTTGCAATTTCTTCAAGACTGCATACAGCGCCTTTTTGTGTAAGCTCAAGATATCTGCGTTTTGCTCTTTCCTCACCAGAAGCAGTAAGGAAGATTTTAAGCTGTGCATCAGGAAGAACATATGTGCCGATGTCACGACCATCCATAATAACCGACTTGCTGTTTGCAAGACCTCGCTGAAGCTCAACAAGCTTAAGCCTTACAGGTACATGTGCAGAAACATCAGATGCGTATTTGGAAATCTGCGGAGTTCGGATTTTATCTGAAACATCTTCATTGTTTAGGAAAACCTTCTGCGTGCCATCCTCGTAAGCAATAGATATATCAATGTCAGCAAGAAGTGGCTCAACACCTGCAAGGTCTGTTGGCTCTACGCCTCTGCGCAGAACATAAAGTCCAACCGCTCTATACATTGCGCCTGTGTCTATATATATAAAACCAAGCTTCTTTGCAAGCGTCTTTGCAATTGTGCTTTTGCCTGCTCCGGAAGGTCCGTCAATTGCTATGCTGATAGGTTTGTTCATAAAAACAAATCTCCTTTATGCAATTATTTTTACAATAAACAGAAGTATACCATATTATGATAAAAAAAGCAACATTTTGATGATTCTAAATGTTAAGTATAAATAACAATTGCCAAAAACTGTATTTTGTGATAAAATATTTTTTGTATTTTTTTGTCGAAAGGGAAAGTAGTATGCTAAAAAACATTGTTAAGAAAAGAGAATACGGATTTGTGGGCAGCTTTGTTATAATCTCTGTTTTAACAATTGCCCTTATGATAATTCAAGCAGTGATGCAAAATGGTAGTGACTTTGGAGCATATCTCTCACAAATCACTCATCCTCTAGTGCTAATAGGCAACTTTGTTCCGATTTTTGTATTCATTGCTACTGTATATCTTTTGACAGGTAGTGTTGCAATAGGATATTCTTTCTGCGGACTAATATTAAACGTATTTTTAATTGTTAATCATTATAAGGTACTATATCGTGATGTGCCATTTAAGCCAGCAGATTTAACCCTTGTTAAGGAAACACAATCTATTATGCAGGGGTATTCTCTATCCGTAGATTCAAGGATTATTTTGTGTACTCTGGCAATCTGGCTTGTGGGTGCTTTTGTTATCTGCTTTGTCAGGTGCAAAAAACATACAATTCTTAAAAGACTTGCTATCACCTTTTCTCTTTTAATTGGATTTAGTGTGATGTATAAGCTTTATTTTGAGAGCGAGAGCGTTTTTAATATTGCCAACCCCCAATCATATTCATATTATGAGGTTAATGACTGGAATTATAAAGGGTTTGTTTATTGCTTCGTGTCAAATTCATCTATTTCTACATACAACTACGAGGTGCCTAAGGGATACTCAAAGGCAAAGGTTAAAGAGCTTTTAAGCCAATTTGAGGAGTATGAATATGATACCGAGGATATGCCAAATGTAATTGCGATTATGAGTGAGGCATATTTTGACATAGAAAAGGGGGAAAAGGCAGAGTTTTATCGCTCGCCTAACCCTAACTTCACAAGGCTAAAAAAAGAAGCGCAGTACGGGAATATTGTTGTGCCGGGATTTGCCGGCGATACTGCCGCTTCAGAGTTTGAATTTTTATCAGGTGTAAGCACCTATCTTATCAACAGACAAAGACCATATGTGTATAATACTTGCATAACAAAGGATATATATGGACTTCCAAGATTTTTTAAGGATTTAGGCTATGAAACTGTTGCTATACATCCCGGAGAAAGATGGTTTTATAATCGTCATGTTGTTTATCCGTATATGGGATTTGATAAGTTTATCTCAAAGAATGAAGTTGCAGAAGATGCAGAGAAAATAAATAATTATGTAAGTGACAGAGTAGCATCCAAGCTCATTATTGACAACTATAAAAAGCATTTAGAAAACAAACCTGATAAAAGATATTTTAACTTTACTGTTACTATACAAAATCATGGACCATATTCAGATGACAACACATGGCGTGAACCTATATATGTCCGCCCTGATGGTATGAGTGATTCGCTGTATAACAATATAAATAATTACACCTTAGGTCATTATGACGCGGATGCTCTTTTAGGAGCGGTTACAGACTATGCAAGGTCTATTGATGAGCCTACCGTTGTTGTATTCTTTGGTGACCATCTTCCGCATTTCGACGATGATTATAAGGCGTATGAATATCTTGGCTATAATATCCGCAGCAATAATTTAGAGGCTTATAATAATAAATTCACTACACCATATATAATATGGTCTAATGCTTCAGCCAAAAGGCTGATAGCACAAAAAGGAAAAAGTGCTCCTGTGGGAGAGGGAGAGGATATATCCTGTAACTTCCTACCTGTGAAGCTTTTTGAATATACAAATATTGCTATGCCACCGTATTTTGCATACACAAAGAAGATTATGGATATCACCGAGGTTATAGGCTCTGATTATTTTGTTAAACAGGGTGAGAAAATTCATGAGGTAGAGGACGAAATCTACCGAGAATATATGGATTATCGGATTCTTCAATATCATAATATTATGAGATATAAAAAGCAAAAATAGAAATTTGCCGAATTATATATAAAAAGGCAAATTGACTATTCAAAATTTGTGATAGTTTGTCAATCTATATTGTTGACTTTAATGATTAATTATGGTAAAATCTAATTACAATTTAATTAGAAGTTTCTGCGACTGACGGAAGTTTATGTGGAGCACCACGAAGGAGCAGAAATATTTATCAAACAGCCGACCGTCTGGGCACAACTATTTCGTTTAGGGGTAGGTGTGCTCTTTTTTATGTAAATTGCCATCTTGGCAAGGAAAGGGTTAATTACATTATGAAAAAAGTTGCGATTGTTATGGGTAGTGATAGTGATCTTCCCGTTGTAGAAAAAGCTACATCAATACTTAAGGACTTCGGTGTGCCATATGAGGTGCATGTTTATTCTGCCCACCGTACTCCTGAAGAGGCAAGAGAGTTTTCTGTAAATGCAAGAGAAAATGGTTTTGGAGCAATTATTGCTGCTGCAGGCATGGCAGCTCACCTCGCAGGTGCTATTGCTGCTAATACAACACTTCCTGTTGTGGGAATCCCTGTTAAGTCCTCAACTCTTGACGGACTTGATGCACTCCTTTCAACAGTACAGATGCCATCAGGCATACCTGTAGCTACAGTTGCAATAAATGGTGCAGCAAATGCAGCCCTGCTTTGTATTGAAATACTATCGGTTTACGAAGAGGAACTTGCAATAAAACTTAAAGCATTTAGAGACAAAGCTACAAGTGTTGTTCTGGAGAAGAACAGCAAAATTGAAGCGCAATTCAATAATGCTAATTAGTAATAATTTATAAGCGGAGAATATACACTCCGCTTATTTCTGTTTTCATATGCGAAAAAAACAAAAGACAGAATGGAGAATGACTATGGAAAAATTACATGAGGAATGTGGCGTTTTTGGTATATACACTCCCGAAGACAGCGATGTTGCTACTAGCACGTATTATGGTCTTTTTGCTCTTCAGCACAGAGGTCAGGAAAGCTGCGGTATTGTAGTTAATGAAGATGGGATATTTCGTTCATACAAAGAAGTTGGTATTGTAAACGATGTGTTTACAGCTGAACGTCTAAATAAGCTAGGAACAGGTAAGATGGCTCTTGGTCATGTTCGTTATGGTACATCAGGTACAGACGGAAGACTCAATGCACAGCCTGTTGTTGTTAATCATATTAAGGGGCATATGGCTATTGCGAACAATGGTTGCCTTGTTAACTCTTATGAGCTTAGAGAAGAGCTTGAATTGCAGGGCTCGATCTTTATTTCAGGTAGTGATGCGGAGATTATCTCCCATGTGATTATCAAAGAGCGTCTTAACTCACAAAGCGTCGAAGAAGCAATCAGCAAGGCTATGAACAAGCTCAAAGGAGCATATTCAATAGTTGTTATGTCTCCATCAAAGCTTATCGCTGCAAGAGATGAAAATGGATTCCACCCGCTTTGCTATGGTATTCTCGAAGATGGTGGTTATGTTATCGCATCTGAAACTTGTGCGCTTGATTCAGTAGGTGCCGATTTTGTCCGTGATATTGAACCGGGCGAGATTGTTGTTATCACAAAAGATGGTGTAAAAAGTGTTAAAGACCATTGCAAACAGGTTGAGCCACACATTTGTATTTTTGAATATATCTATTTTGCTCGTCCTGATTCAGTTATTGATGGCATAAGTGTTCATCAGGCAAGAGTTAAAGCGGGCGAATGTCTTGCACAGGAGCACCCCGTTGAGGCAGATGTCGTTATTGGTGTTCCGGACTCAGGACTTGATGCAGCAATTGGTTATTCAAGAGAATCTGGCATACCTTATGGTATTGGATTTATTAAGAATAAATATATCGGAAGAACCTTTATCGCTCCCGGACAAAAGACAAGAGAGGATAAGGTAAGAATTAAGCTGAACACAGTAGCCGAAACAGTTAGGGGTAAGAGAGTAGTACTTATTGATGACTCAATCGTGCGTGGCACAACCTGTGCGAGAATCGTTAAGCTCCTTCGTGATTCCGGTGCGACAGAGGTCCATCTGAGAAGCTCCGCACCGCCATTTGTCAACCCTTGCTACTACGGTACAGACATTGGTTCGAGAGATGTGCTTATTGCATGCAACCACACTCTTGAAGAAATAACAAAGATTATAGGCGTTGACAGCCTTGGGTATCTTAGTGTTGATAGTATTCCAAAGCTTATCGGAAAAACGGAAAAGTGTGGATATTGTGACGCTTGCTTCACAAATAACTATCCTACCGAAATTCCCGGTGAGAGAGTTAAGCGCAGATACGAACAGAAAATAAGTGAAAAGTGCAAGAGATAGTTTTTTAGTAATATAACAATACAAACGAAAGGTTTTGATTTACAATGAAGAGCTACAGCGAAAGCTACAAAGCTGCAGGTGTCGATATCACTGCCGGATATAGAGCGGTTGAACTTATGAAGCAGCATATTGCAAAAACAATGACAGCAGGGGCTATGAGTGACATCGGCGGATTCGGTGGACTTTTTGAACTTGATCTTACAGGAATTAAGAATCCTGTTCTTTGCAGCGGAACTGATGGCGTAGGTACAAAGCTTAAGCTTGCATTTATTATGGACAAGCACGATACAGTTGGTATCGACTGTGTTGCTATGTGTGTTAATGATATTATCTGCTGTGGTGCAAAGCCACTTTTCTTCCTCGACTATATCGCATGTGGCAAGAACGATCCTGAAAGAATCTCAGATATCGTAAAGGGTGTTGCCGAGGGTTGTGTACAATCAGGTGCAGCGCTTATTGGTGGTGAAACTGCCGAAATGCCAGGTTTCTATCCTGTAGACGAATATGACCTTGCAGGTTTCTCTGTAGGTGTTGTTGATAAATCAAAGGTTCTTAATAACAAGACAATTAAAGCCGGAGACGTTATTATCGCTCTCCCATCAAGCGGCGTTCATTCAAACGGGTTCTCACTTGTTAGAAAGGTATTTGATGTTGTAAGTAGCGACATCAAGACTCCTGTTGCAGAACTTGGTGGTAAGTCAGTAGGCGAAACACTCCTTACTCCAACCAAGATTTATGTTAAGCCTATGTGTGCACTCTTTGATGAAGTTACAGTTAAGGCTGTATCTCACATCACAGGTGGTGGCTTCTACGAAAATATTCCTAGAAGCATCCCAGCAGGCTTTGGCGCAAAGATTGATAAATCATCCCTTAAGATTCTTCCTATCTTTGATCTTCTTGCAAAGACAGGCAACATTCCGGAAAGAGATATGTTCAATACATATAATATGGGTGTTGGTATGAGTATCGTTGTTGATAAGAATGATGCAGACAAGGCTCTTGCAGTTCTTAAGTCACAAGGTGAAGATGCTTACATCTGCGGTGAAATAGTTGAATCAGAAGAAAGCGTGACAATATGCTAACCCGTATTGCGGTGCTTGTATCAGGTGGCGGAACTAATCTTCAGGCACTTATCGATGCGAAGAAGAGTGGTATTATTAAAAGCGGTGAAATCTCGCTTGTTATCTCAAGCAGTCCCTCGGCCTATGCTCTTACAAGAGCGGCTGATAATAATATCCCATCAGCTGTTGTGAGCAAAAAAGACCTTGGAAGCCAAAGGGCATTTGAGCAGAAGATTAATGAGTTACTTGTTGAGTATAAAATTGATTTTATTATTCTTGCAGGGTTTATGTGTATACTTAGTGAGGATTTTACCAAGGCTTATCCCAAGAGAATTATTAATGTTCATCCATCACTTATTCCATCATTCTGCGGTAAGGGTTATTATGGACTTAAGGTTCATCAGGCGGCTATTGAATATGGCGTTAAGGTGACAGGTGCAACAGTGCATTTTGTCAATGAAATTCCCGACGGTGGCAGAATCATTTTACAAAAGGCTGTTGATATAAAAGAAGATGACACCCCCGAATCATTACAGAAAAGAGTAATGGAGCAGGCAGAATGGAAGATACTGCCACAGGCAGCAGAAATGATATCTAAAGAAATAGCAGAAAGGAAGAATAACTGATGAATGTATATGAAAGCAAGACAATGGGCGAGCTTGTAGCGGGCAACGCCGAAGTAGGTCGTGGCATTGTAAGCGGTAAAAGCCTTGATGGCACAAAGGCGGCTTTTGCATATTTTATTATGGGTCGTTCTGAAAATAA
>JAQVYH010000084.1 GCA_029004515.1 Eubacteriales bacterium
AACCGATAAAATTATGTTTTTGACTCAATGGGTTTTGTACCCATGTGTGCTAAAAGCATTGATATATAAGGGTTTTCAGCAAAATCAATCTTTTATGCGTGACATCAATACTACGCACTCAACGTGCTTTGTGTGTGGGAACATATCGAAGGGGACAACCTTTTCCACTTGGTATCCTTGCAGGTTCTTAATATCTCGTGCTAGAGTTGACGGGTCGCAGGAGACATAGACGATGTGATTTGGCTTAACTTTGTTAAGGGAATCGATAAGATTTATGTCACAACCCTTTCGTGGAGGGTCGAGGATTACTGTGTCAGGCGAAAAGTCCTTTGCAAGCTGTGGCAAAAGGGCCTCTGATTTACCAAGGAAGAATTCTACATTGTCAATTCCGTTTCGCTCTGCATTTTTCTTCGCATTCTCAACTGCTGATGGAACGATTTCTACCCCGACAACCTTTTTAACATTTTGGGCTGTGATAAGGGAGATTGTACCTGTTCCACAGTATAGGTCAAATACTGTCTGGGGGTTGTCCACCTTTGCAAACTCTGCCGCTTTTGCATAGAGCTGCTCTGTCTGTTTGGTGTTGATTTGAAAGAATGAGAGTGGCGAGATGTGAAATTCCACTCCGCAAAGAGTTTCCTTTATAGTTTCACTTCCCCACAGAAGATAATTGGTCTTTCCCATTTGGACATTTGTTTTTTCTCTATTTATATTATGGAAAATCGAGGTCATATTTTCTATTTTGGAAAGGGACTCTACAAGCTCCTCTTTATAAGGTAAATCCTTTGTTCGAGTAATAATGCAGGTCATAATTTCTCCTGTATTAGAGCCATTTCTGATAAAAATTCCTCGAATGATTCCGTTATGCTTTTCCTCATTATAGGCAGGGATGTTATATTTATCCATATAATCCCTTACTACTTTTATTATCTTTGCGGTAACCTCATTTTGTATAAGACAATCGTTAATATCAATTACATTGTGACTTCGCATTTCATAAAAACCAATTCCCGCATCACTTACAGGTAGTTGCGCTTTGTTGCGATATCTGAATATGTCCGGTGATGGGGTCACAGGCTCAACTGAGGTGTCACATCCGCCAAGTCGCTTTAGTGCATCCTGAACTCGTATTCTCTTAAATTCAAGCTGCGCCGAATAGTCCATATGCTGAAGAACGCATCCGCCGCACTTTTTGTAGTATATACACTCTGGCTCAACCCTGTGGGCAGATGGTGTAATAATTTCTATAATCTTTCCATAGGCATAGTGTTTAAGGGGTTTTACGATCAACACCTTAAGCTTTTCCCCCATAATAGCCGATGGAACAAACACAGCCTCACCGTCAGCTCTGCCTACGCCTTCGCCTTCCCCTGTGTAGCCTGTTATTTCGATTATATACTCTTTGTTTTTAATTAAAATATCAATCATTCTCCTTTGTTATAAGGACAGCAATCTTGACAATGATCACAGCCTAATGTATATACGCCCTTTTCTTTCATCGCCTTTTGCTCATCGGTTAGATTCTCACTTTGCGTTAGGTATGAAACACATTTATAAGGATCTAATGTAAATGGTGCAGACAGTGCACCTGTTGGACAATTATTAATACACAATCCGCAATGAAGGCACTTGTTTTCTATCGGTTGGTCAGGCTCAATATCAAGAGTTGTAAGGATGCTTCCAATGTAGAATCTGCAACCTAACCCTTCGCTATAAAACAAGTTATTATCCCCATACCAACCAAGTCCCGCAAGATATGCAAGATATCTGTCTGGTAATCCACCTGAATCTACGAGCAGCTTATAACTATCAAGGCCAAGCTCTTCTGCCACCTGCTTAAGTCGCTCTTTGACAGGCTTGTGATAATCTCCGCCCCTTATGTATCGCGCAACAGAGGTGTCATTCCCGTCAAAATATGGCAGTAGGCATGTTATTGCTCTATTTGCCCCTTTTGCATAAATTTCAGGGTCGATTCTTCTTTCATTTGACTTTACAAAGGGGGTTGTGCCTCTTAATTCAAAGTGATGGATAAGCTCTTCATATTTGTATAACGGAGCAATCCCAACCTTTGCAAAGCCTGCATTTTTTGCAGCCTTAACAATCTGTTCTCTTAACATAATGTTCCTTCCAAACCGTCATTTGTTGCAGCGGTTATCTTAACATTTTGCACGCCCTCGCCGCCCTTGGCATATACCTGGATATAATTTTTGGTATGGCCGTGTCCATCCTGTTCAAAGAGGACCTCAACGGTTTGTCCGATATACTTCTCTTCAAAATCTTTTTTCATCTTATCGGTCATCTGTGCCATCTTTGCCGCTCGCTCTGACTTAATGCTTTCAGGCACCTGTCCTGACATCTTAGCTGCAGGAGTTCCCCTTCTCTTGGAATAAGGGAAGATGTGCACTGCGGAAAATCCGCACTTTTGTACATTTGTCATGCTCTTTGCAAACTCTTCTTCAGTTTCCCCTGCGAAGCCTACCATAACATCGGTGGTTATCGAAACATCGGGGATTGAACGAAGCCTTTCAATACCTTCAAAATATTCTTCCATGTTATATTTTCTGTTCATCCTCTTAAGAGTTGTATCACAACCACTCTGAAGCGAAATATGAAAGTGAGGACAAACCTTTTCTAATTTCCTTATTCGGCTCACAAAATCATCTGTGAGGCATTTTGGTTCTAATGAACCAAGACGGATTCTCTGTATACCGGGAATCTCGTTGAGCCTTTCTACCACCGAGATTAAATCTCCCTCTTCTAAATCCTTGCCATAGGACGCAAGGTGTATTCCAACGAGCACAATCTCAACAAAGCCCTGCTCGGCAAGATGCTCGACTTCTTTTATGATGGAAGCCATGGAGCGAGAACGGACTTCGCCCCTTGCATAAGGGATAATACAATATGTACAGAAGCTGTTGCAACCGTCCTGAATCTTAAGTGTAGCACGAGTGCGACTGTGATAATTGCCTGTGCCGAAATCTTCATATACAGGTGAAATCTCTCCCACCAGACATATCTGATCATTGTGTGCAGTTTCGGTAAGCTCTACGATCTTATCCTTGTGTTCATTACCGATAACAATGTCCACACCCTCAATCGCTGTAATCTCATCAGGTGCAACCTGTGCATAACAGCCTGTAACAGCTACAATGCTGTTGGGATTGAGCTTTTTTGCCCTGCGAATCATCTGTCGTGACTTCTTATCCCCGATAGCGGTAACGGTACAGGTATTTACTATAAATATATCAGCCTTCTGCTGTGGGTCAACAATATTATAGCCCTTAGCTTCGAACAAACCGGCCATGGCTTCGGATTCATATGTGTTTACCTTACAGCCTAAGGTATAAAACGCAACATTCTTCACGGTAAATCCCCTTCCTTTATGGTAATTATACCAAAAAAAAAACAAATTAACAAGAGCTATTGACTATTTTAAAAAAATGGATTATAGTATAGTTGTCAAATAGTATTTTTGACAGAATAATTATCGCTAATATGGTAAAGAAAAGGATGATGCAAAATGAAAACAGTAATAATTAGTCTTGGTGCAATTGATGATGTAAAAAACTTTGTAAACGCTGTAAATAAGTATGAGTTTGATGTAGATCTTGTATCAGGTAGATATATCGTTGATGCTAAATCTATTATGGGTATTTTCTCACTTGACCTTTCAAAGCCTATCACAGTAAACATCCAGTCAGATGATTCTGGAGCTTTTATTAATGAAATCAAGGATTATATCGTAGGATGACAGTAGATGATGTTCAGGCAAAGATAGTCGTTCTTTATCCCTTTACAAAATTCCGACCTGCCTTTAAGTTGGCAGAATTGCAGGATATAGTTGTAGAAACGGGGATTCTAGACTTCTTTACCTTTATGCACTATTTTTATGATTTATTGGAGCATGGTTACATAAATGAAGTGACTATTGGTAGTGAAAAGAAATATGACATCGCAACTAAAGGTACAGAGGCGGTGGAGTTCTTTTGTAATGTGCTCCCAACAGAAATAAAGGTTAAGCTTCGCAACGCAGTTGATGGTGTTGCATCTGGCTATGAAAAGGGTTCTGATGTTCGTGCTTTGGTGGAACCCGCTGAAAAAGGCTATGTTATGAAGTGCGGCATATATGAATGGAACCAGCCTATGATGAGATTTGAAATTGCAGTTGGTGATAAAAAGACTGCCCAAACTATGGCAGATTATTTTAAGGCCAACCCTACTGAAGTCTATAAAGGTATGTTTCAATTGTTTAAGATGCCCTTAGGAGAATAAAGTTTCAAAAGCAGTTAGGGTTGCATCACGTGTGAACCGTGATGCAACCCTTATTTATAAAGGAAGCGATTTATATGAACCAAAATAATTTGAACCTTCTGTTCCTCGATGTGTTTGCTCATGAATTCAAGACCCCTATTGCAATTATAATGAATAACGCTAATAATATCGAGAGGCGCTATTATGAGGGGAATATTGATGATATAGATGTCCATAAAACAGTAGAGGCAATCCGTCGATGCTGTAGTAGTTTATCAAGACTTAGCAGCAATGTAAACCTCGCTTTGTCCGGAATGACTAACATATTGACCAATCGTTCACGCTACGATGTGGCAGAGCATCTTAAACAAATCTGCTTTATGTCCAATGAGCTTTTTAAGAAAAATGGTGTTGAGATAACATATAAAGCAAAGAAGGAACCCGCTTATTTTAGTCTTGACCCTGACTTAATTTTCCATGTAATAACTAATCTTATCTCCAATTCAGTTAAGTATAATAGATCAGTTAAGAAGCTTATTAATGTGGAGTTGGATGTTATAGGGCCGGAACTTGTGATTAATGTGAAGGATAATGGAATAGGAATCCCACCAGAAATTTCTAATAGAATTTTCGAAAGGTACTATCGTGGAGATACCAGCTCTACTCCTCTTGCATCAGGTCTCGGTGTGGGCTTGTTTATCGTATCCAAGATAATTGAGGCACATAAGGGAGAGATTGTGGTTGTGCCAAGGAAGAAGGGTGCGTGCTTTAAGATTACAATCCCTGATTGTGAAACACTTGAGGTTTGCAGTGTTAATGAGGTTTATGTTACACCTGAAAAACTTATGAACAGCTATTCGGACTTATTAATGATGTATATGTAAAGGATACAACCCTTGATGTTTATAATCAAGGGTTGCTTTTTTTATGTTCGGGATTTACTGCGTTTCGTAGCTTGTCCATTTTTTCATCAAGGCTTGCGCTGAGCTGCGAGCAATAATACAAGTCGTTTACCATCTCCTCGGTGAATTCAAAGTCCTTTTTGTATCGTAGCTGATGCTCCAAGGATGCCCAGGAGTCCATGGCAATTGTGCGAAGCTGTATTTCTACACGCATATATCTTTTTTCACGCACAAGGAAGATAGGTACGGAGACTATCAGATGTAGACTTCTATAACCGTTCGACTTAGGATTTGCTATATAGTCTTTTCTTTCAAGAAGAGTTATGTCGTCCTGACTAAGTAGTGCGTCTGCCAAGGTGTAAACATCCTGTTGAAATGAGCAGATTACTCTTATACCTGCAACATCATTTAAGTTTTTCTCGAGGGATTCCAACGAGAAGGGTATATTTCTCTTCTCCAGCTTTTCTGTAATGCTTTCCAGACTTTTCAACCTTGTTCTTATGCTGTTAATTGGGTTTCTGTCATATTGAATTGAATATTCCTGATTAAGTACATTGAACTTGGTTTCAACTTCCATCATTGCACATTTATAATAAGCCATAAGTGTATTGTATTGAGTAAACCGCTTTTGCCAGCTGCCATCTCTGTCCGATTCTTCAAACAATGATGCTAAAAGATTTTTGAACAAAAGATTTTGCTTTGTATTGTCGGCCATTTGTCATTATCTCCTTTATATCATAATTCATATATAGTTTACCCTTTTTAATGCTCTATGTCAATATACCAAAGGATTATGAACTCAATATGAATAATAGTTGTTTAGAATACGCGCATATTTGTAAATATAGCACATTGACAAAAAACTAATATTGAATTATTCTATATAGGTAAATTTTACATTGGGAGTGATACATATGATAAAAGTAGGACTTTTCGGATACGGTAACCTTGCAAAGGGTGTTGATTGCGCCATTAGACAGAATCCTGATATGGAGCTTAAATGCATCTTTACAAGGCGTGCCCCAGAAAGTGTAAGTCCAATAACAGCTGTGCCTGTTTATAGCGCAGATGATGTGCTTAGCCATAAAGATGAAATCGATGTTCTGGTTATGTGTGGTGGTAGTGCTACAGACCTTCCGGAGCAGACCCCTGCAATGGCAGAGTATTTTAATGTAATTGATAGCTTTGATACACATAAAAATATCCCAACACATTTCGCAAATGTGGATGCTAAGGCTAAAAAGGGCAATAAGGTGAGCATCATATCTGTAGGTTGGGATCCGGGTATGTTTTCTCTTAACCGTCTTTATGCTGATTGCATACTTCGTGATGGTGCAGACTATACATTCTGGGGTAAGGGAGTAAGTCAGGGTCATTCAGACGCCATCAGACGAATTGAAGGTGTTGTTGATGCAAAGCAGTATACAATCCCTGTTGATGAGGCGCTCGAGAGCGTAAGAAGCGGTGCACAGCCCAATTTCACCACAAGACAGAAGCACACGAGAGAATGTTTTGTAGTGGTAGAGGAAGGTGCAGATAAAGCAAGAATCGAAAAAGAAATTGTTACTATGAAGAACTACTTTGACGAGTATGATACAACGGTTCACTTTATATCTCTTGAAGAATTAAGACGAGACCATAGCGGAATACCTCATGGCGGATTTGTTATCCGTACCGGTAGAACAGGCAAGGATTTAGAGAATAACCATGTTATTGAATACAGCCTTAAGCTTGATTCTAATCCTGAATTCACCGCATCCGTTCTTGTTGCATATGCTCGTGCAGCATATCGTATGAATCAGGAAGGTATCAGCGGTTGCAAAACTGTATTTGATATACCGCCTGCATATCTTTCTGACAAGTCAAATCAGGAGATTATCTCAACACTATTATAATTGTTAAATATAAAAAATCCTCCCATGGTATTTTTCTCATTATACCATAGGAGGGTGTTTTTTCTATTGTCCGTTTTTACTGGACGTGTTCAACGAGGTCTGTGTATTTGCAAAAAAGAATTACCTTATTAAATTAAAATAGCGAAGTCAGATTTCTTACTATATTAAATATTAGCATTGCGGTATAAAAATAAATATAAGTCAATCCAACTCCAGCCAAAAGGCCAGTAATCAGCCTTCGGATATTAGTGGACTTCAAAATATCTAAATACTGAATTAGCCAATCTGCGCCCATTATTAATAATAATAACACGCAAGAATATATGTTAATTCTAATGCCTATCAGTAACAGCAATACTGCGAAAATCTCACCTATAATAACTCCTGTACATCTGGCGCATACAAAAAACTGATAGCCCAAAACATAAAAACTACGTTCTTGTAGTTGATGACATCCAAGCGCCTTCCCATATTGCATTAAATTTAACCATAAGGAATCTTGTTTACCCATTTACACTTTCCATTTCCTGCCGCAATTATTACATACCCAAAACTGGGCGTTGTTTACCTGTTTTCCCTTTCCGCATGCGCCACATAAAAGGCCTATTGGACCCAGTAAAACCGCGCCGCATAATCCCTTTGACGCTGAGAAGTCCTTACCAGAAACATTTACCTCATTAATAATTTTACAGTTTTCACTTCCGCATTTTGGGCAAATTATTGTAATCGCCTCCTATAAGTGTTGGATTATTATATCATTCTATATTATCAAAGTCAACAAAAGAATGTCTGTCTTTTTGAGGTTCAAAGCCAGTGTATAAAATGCTCTCCCATGACCTGAGCACCCTGTCACAGGTTGTGATTGTAGGTCCGTTTTTATTATCCATTCATTCACCTGGGGTATCTATTAGTATTGTTATTCTCGATCATTATTCAATAACATTAACAGGTGGCATGCAGTGATTATTTTCGCATATATAAAATGTTGTTTTGTTATCTTTCAGTGTATACTCATCTGTTGGTCTGTCAAGTATTTTTATGATAGAATTTAGTGACATCTTAAAAGGAAGGTTTTTAATGTCAGATTCACTTTTTAAAACAATAACAATCTTTTTGGGCATTTGTAAATAATCGGACAGTGAGGTGAGAAACATTGCATACCCAGTAGGATATTCACTTGCCTGCTGTGACATAAACTCAACTTGCTGTTTCAAAATACCTTCATTTTTACCCATTAAAAAATAAATTCTTGTAAGATTATAAGTCATCACAGAATTTCCACTCGGCATTGCTCCGTCATAGCTTTCCTTTGGGCGTATAATCAATTTTTCGTGATCATTACAATACAGATAAAAGCCACCCTGATCTCGGTCGTAAAAGTCTGATATAGCTTGGTCACAAAAGTCCGCTGCTTTTTCAAGAAAATGCTTTTCAAGTGTCGCATCATATAGACTCAGCAGTGCAAAGGTATAGTTAGCATAATCATCCAAAAATCCTCTCTTGCCGGATATACCATCTCTAAAGCTTACAAGTAATTTGCCATTCTCAGATAGATTTTCCTCGATAAACTGTTGTGCTTTTTTAGCACAAGCAAGGTATTTATCATTTTGTGTAATACGGTATAGACTGCACATTGCAGCAATCATTAATGAATTCCATGAGGTTAAGATTTTATCATCTAAATGCAGTCTGTTTCTGTTTTTCCTATACTCATAAATCAATGTAAGGTGCTTTTCGTATTCATTATTTAGTTCTTTATTATTCAAAAGGTTAGGAATGCTTTTGCCTTCAAAGTTTCCTTGCACCGTTATATCGTAATACTCATTAAATTCAGTTCCAACTTCTTTGCCGAGAATTTGTATCACTTCTAACGGTTCAAAAACATAGTATTTTCCCTCTTCGCCATCACTGTCGGCATCCTGGGCGCTGTAAAATCCGCCATCCTCTGAGGTCATTTCTCTTTGAATATAAGTTGCTGTTTGCTCGGCAACCCTTTTATAAAACTCATTTTTCGTTATTTGATACGTTTTGCAATATGCCATAATCAGCAAGGCATTGTCATAGAGCATCTTCTCAAAATGCGGCACAAGGAAAAATTTATCTGTGGAATATCTGCTAAATCCAAATCCGATATGATCAAATATACCGCCACGATACATTTGCAAAAGTGTGCTTTCCACCATGTCCAGCGCTTCTATATCGCCACTTTTTTCATAATGGGTTAACAAAAAAAGCAAATTATGCGGTGATGGGAATTTGGGAGCATGACCAAATCCACCGTACTTTTTATCAAAGCTGTTCTTATATTGCTGTATAGCTATATCAAATAAATTTTTATTTGTCGTATTCTTATTCACTGTTGCGTTGTTTAAAGCCTCAACCACACTATCAGCAGAGTCAATCAAAGCGTCACGCCCGTTTGTCCACTTTTCATTGATGGCCAAAAGCAGCTCTTTAAAGCCAATCGTACCATATCTTGATGTTGTGGGAAAGTATGTTCCTGCAAAGAAAGGTTTTTGTTCACCTGTCATAAATATACTTGTTGGCCAGCCACCGCTTCCTGTAAAGGCCTGACACACACTCATATAAATACTATCTATGTCAGGTCGTTCCTCCTTATCCACTTTAATTGATACAAAATACTTGTTTAAAATGTCTGCAGTTTGCTGATTTTCAAAGCTTTCATGTGCCATGACATGACACCAGTGGCAGGTGGAATACCCAATTGATAAAAATATTGGCTTATCCTCATCTTTTGCACGTTGAAAAGCTTCATCACACCACGGATACCAGTCAACCGGATTTTCCGAATGTTGTAATAAATATGGACTTGTCTGATGCTTCAAATGATTACTCAAATTATTATCCTCTTTTCTACAAATCTCAGGTCGCAGGATTATCAATTAGTTTCCTGCCTCATAAAATATTAAGCCATAACAAGCGCAGTCACATAATTAGTATGGTTAATTTTAGGTAAAGTTATTATCATATTTGAATTAAAAATTACACTGAATAACCGTTTTTGAACTGCCCCAATTTGTACGGACAGCACAAAAAAGAGTGCCTACGGCAGAAATATTAAAATTTTAAGCAACGAACTGACTTCTCATTTCAAGGGGAGTCAGTTTTGTTTTTAATTGCAGTCTCTCA
>JAQVYH010000085.1 GCA_029004515.1 Eubacteriales bacterium
CATACAGCATGAAAATAATATTGGGATGATGTAGCCAAGCATTTTGGTGTCGCATAATAAACTGTTAAAGGCAAAACAGACTGGTTTGTGTGTCAGTCTGTTTTGCCTTTAGTTATACGATTGTTTGCCTGCCGATATTGCTGTCTGATGCTACTTCGTAATAAATAAGCTGTTTGGGCGTTCTCAGTAATTATCCATTAGATTTCGTCATTGACAACACCGCTTTGTTCTTACTCTTTATAGAACTCTACGCAATCAGATTGATTTGCATTGTTCATCATTTTATTAAAAATTCTTTGCAACCTCTTTAGCTGATAATATTGCTTCTTCAACTATAGCATTTGCATCATTTCCTATAATGTCAAGCCCGTTTGCTGCTATAGTTTGGAAATCAGTAATTCCAAGGAAGCCGAGTATTGTCCTTAAATACCTGTCACCCATTTCAAAAGCTGCAGCAGGCCCTGACTCGTAGTCTCCTCCTCTTGAAACGATATTCACTGCCTTTTTTCCGTTGCACAGACCAACGGCACCTTCAGCTGTATATTTAAATGTGATTCCTGATATGGTTATATAGTCAATATAGGCTTTAAGAATTGCCGGGATACTTAGGTTCCAAAATGGTTCGGCGATTACATATTTATCGGCCTCTAAAAATTGATATGCATACTTTATGATCGGGTGGTCTTTTCCTGTGCCGGGGGCAGGAATATGAATTTCATTAATCTGCCCTACAGGAAGAAATGATATGCCTTCTTTGTATAAATCTAATGTTATTACTTCATCATTTGGATTCAATGCTTTGTATTCTTCCATAAAGCTATCTGATATTTTAAATGTTCTAGATTCTCCGTCTTCCCTTGCATTTGCTTTAATGTACAATACTTTACTCATGTTTATCCTCCTCAAAATTATAGATTGAGATATTAGTATTTGTTATAATGAATACTAATATGTAAAAAATTCTACCTAGTACAATCGTTTAATACAAAAGGCTTACACCTTTGTATTGAAGGGGACGTGTGCATTGACAAGCTTTTATTTTGCTGTCAACAGACCCGTCCCCTTCAATACTCTTCGTTATGAAATTGATTATACAAGCATTTCAGGCGCTTGTTTCTTTTATTACACCTTATATGTCCTATTACATTGGTTCAAAGCCTTGTGTGTCCCACCATTCTTCTTTTAGCTTCTCGTATTCATCAACAAATTGATCTAAGTGTTTTTTCTCCCACAAGCTTAATATGTCATAGAACTTCTTGAGTTTTTCATTATCAGTATTTTGGGATGCTAAGTCATAAAATTTAACCGACTCACGCTCCATTTGAATTGCAATGCCAAAAACTGAAATCGCTAAAGAAGCACTTTTGCTATCCACATTTCCCCAACTAAATATTTTTGGACTTGGGGCTTCAGCTTCATATGCCAAAGCCAAATCATCTTCTTGGTTGTGGTGTATAGTGTTGTATACTTTTTTAAGCCACTCTACATGCATAAGTTCCTCTTGAGCTAATGTCTCAAAAGCATTTTTTGACTCTTGATTTTCGGCTTGATTTGCTGCCAGTCTGTAAAATTCAAAACCCTCAATCTCATTGATTATAGCTTGTTTTATAACTTTTAATTCCCCGCGATTCATAACTTATCACCTCAATTAAATTAATTTTGATTATGCGCTTATAATCATGTATCTACGCTCCGGCAGAAAGCCAAGGCAGACAGAGCATACACAGTACTAATCCAAGACTAAAGACGGAGCAGCATATACTCTTGCTTTCATCTCATTGTCTAACATATACAGTCCCTTTGGATCACCTGCAAATAAATCATATTTCTTAATATTATCATCAGCATTCTTTTCTTCTTCGCCCTGTTCTTTAATAAACCAGTCGAGAAATTGCATGGTTCTAAAGTCACTTATTTTATAAGCAGCTTCGTAGATTTTATTAATTGAATCGGTTACAAACTGCTCATGTTCTAATGCTTTTACCAAAGGTGCTTTGTAATCATTATACTTTTCATTAGGAGCAGCTACTTCAGACAAGACAACTGATTCTCCATTGTTTAATATATACTGTCTGAATAACATCGCATGGTCACGTTCTTCTTGTGTTTGAATATAAAACCAGTTTTCAAACCCATTTAATCCTTGGTCTGCATAATAGTTTGCCATATCCAAATACAAGTACGCAGAGAATAATTCCTTATTGATTTGCTCATTTAATAATTTCGTAATCTCCTTGTTTAACACTTCAATCATCCTTTCTAAATAAGTTTATTTTTATTAATTTGTTTTTTGATAATAGTTATTCATATTGCCGTAATTTACCATTATTATCCATTAATACAATTATACAGTCTCTTTCATGATTTGTCTATACATTTTACATATATTTAGACTTTGATCGTGAACCTTATTGATTATTTTAAGCAGGGGCTTATATATTTTTTTCAATTAGCATAATATTCCAATTAATTATTCACAAAGGTAGGCAGTCATCGACAATGAACCCAGCTCACAGGATTTATTATAGACACTGATTTTGTCATCTTCATACGACGCTCCGAGCACATACAAAAGAGGATAAAAGTGGTCCGGGGTGGGTACTGCCAGTCTTGCAATATTACCGAGCTTATCAAAATTCAGAATTTTATCATGATTTTTACCGATAATGTTCTTATATATATATTCATCAAACTCATATGCCCAATCAAAACCTTTGTGTGCTTTGTTCCAATCAACTAACCTCAGGTTGTGTACTACATTACCACTGCCGAATATTAAAGCACCCTGTTCTCTTAATGATCTTAATTCTCTGCCGATTTTATAATGTTCTCCAGGTGACGCATTAGCATCTACGCTTATTTGAAATACAGGAATATCTCTATTCGGATACATATGAACCAAAACTGACCAGGTTCCATGGTCGATACCCCATGAATTATCAAATTGTGTATCTCTTGAAATTAGGTTTTGTGTGACTTTTGCTGTTGCGGGTGACCCTGCTGTGTTATATGTGACTTCATATAATTCCTCTGGAAAACCATACATATCGTGTATAGTTCTTGGGTTTTCCTCATTCATAATGAAGGTGCCTCGTGTAAACCAGTGAGCTGAAACTGATAATATCACATCAGGTTTGGATATCCTTTCAGCTATGGTTTTCCATGCTCTTGTGTACATGTTATCTTCAATAGCATTCATCGGTGACCCGTGTCCTACAAATAAAGCCGGCATCTTTGACATGCGTATCCCTCATTCCTTTTTATGCTTTAATTTGGTACATAGATTGATTTAATAACATTATAGGATTAATAGTATTATTTGTCAAACTCTCTCACATGTTTTTTCCTGATAGGAAAACAATCACCAGCCGTAGACAAGTTGTTGTTATTATTAATAAATCTTTTGCTGTTTATGCCAGTATTGAAACATCGATCATAAATCCATGAAAAAATGGGACAAATCAATATTAAGGCATAAAGAATAAAATTCTTGAAAAAATGGAATATCTCTCATCTTAAAGGATGATAATATCTTCAACAAAAATCTTCACATTTCCCTCAGCAAAAAAATAAAATTAGTTCACTTTTTTGTAAAAAGTGACATATATATCCGATAATTCTAAAAATAATTGTGCAACTTCAAAAAAATTGTTGATTTTTGCTGACTTAAGTGATATTATAACGATATGGTTATAGAAATTGTTTTCCTTTGCCATTTTGGTAAGCATTATACCTCAAACATTATGTTTTTTATGGGGAGGAAGTCCTATGAAACAAAACGAAGTAAGAATTGGTGATGTGCTTGTAAATTATGGGTATTTAACTCAAGAACAATTGACGGATGCGCTAAAGCTCCAACTTATAGATAAAAATAAGAGAATAGGCGAGGTTTTGTTGGAAAACGGGTTTATTACAGAGGAACAGTTTCTGTTTGCTTTGTCGAAGCGACTGGATTTACCAATTATAGATTTTAAGAATACTCCAGTTGATATCAATGCAGTTTCATTGGTACCCAAGGCGGTTTCCAAGAAAAATACAATTATCGTTATTTCTACGGAGAATCAAAGGGCTACTTTGGTGGTTAATGATCCTCTTGACTTCTATGCGATTGAAGATGTAAAATTCCTAATTAATATGCCCTGTGATATCAAATTGGCCAAAAAGAAGAGCATTGAACAGGCTATTAATAAAAGTTATGCTGAAATTGATACGTTACAGGCGGCTACAGTTGCAAATAGCAGCGTAGACGCTACCTCAAATGAAGATGTGCAGGTTATAGAAGTTGAAGATGCCCAGTCACCTGTTGTAAACTTGCTTAATTCCATCATTATAAAGGCGTATAACGATGGTGCTTCTGATGTTCATATAGAACCATTTGAAAAATATTTGCTGGTAAGATGCAGAATTGATGGCCTTTTGGTGGAAAACATGAAACTTGAAATAAGTCTTAACCAACACCTGTCTGCAAGAATTAAAATATTATCCGGATTGGATATTGCTGAAAGAAGAGTCCCACAGGATGGGCATTTCAAAATAAAAATTAAAAATATGGATATTAATATCCGAGTGTCCACCATGCCAACTATGTATGGTGAAACCGTCGTTCTTCGTTTTTTGACGCAAACTACGAAACTCGATTATCCTGATCATTACGGAATGACTGATGAAAACTACAAAAAAATATCTCGTATCTTAAAAAATCCGCACGGAATCATATATATTACTGGCCCTACGGGGTCAGGCAAGACCACAACCCTTTATATGATTATTGAGGACATGGTAGCAAGACCAATTAATATCAGTACTATTGAGGATCCTATTGAAAAAAACATTGAAAAAGTCAATCAGGTGCAGTTGAATCCACTTGCAGGACTGACATTTGAGAGTGGACTTAGGGCGATGCTAAGGCAGGACCCCGATGTTATATTAGTTGGCGAAACTCGAGACAGCGAAACTGCAAAAATCGCTATCAGCGCAGCAGTAACGGGGCATTTGGTTTTTTCTACGCTTCATACAAATGATGCCATCAGTACAGTCGTACGTCTGTCAGATATGGGAATTGAAGATTATTTAATTGCAAATTCAGTTGTTGGGGTGGTAGCACAGCGCCTAATCAAGAAAATCTGTCCGTATTGCAAAGAGCAGTACGAGGCGAGCGAAGCAGAACAGGCAATGCTTCCGGGAATCCGAACCCTTTATCGTGGAAAAGGATGTCATAACTGCAATTATACAGGGTATAAAGGAAGAACGGCAGTTCATGAAATTTTAGAAATCGACAGTCATATTCGCTCATTGGTCTCCAAAAAACAGCCAACAGAAATGATTTATCAATATGTGAAAGAAAATGATAAATTAAAGTTTATCAAAGATAGTGTTAATGAACTCGTAGAAAGGGGTGTAACCACAGTAGAGGAACTAATTAAGAATTCATCCTTTGTGGTTTAGATTATGGACAATCATATGATAACAGAACTCATTTCTTATGCAAGAAACCATCAGTGCTCTGATCTTCACCTTACCGTTGATTTGCCTCCGTTATTTCGAAAAAACGGCGAGATCTTTGCTAGCGATTTTAGTTTTTCTAAAGAGAATATAATTGATTGTATTTTATCTATGCTCGACGAAAAGCAAAAGGAAAAGCTTGATAGACTTGAGGACCTTGATTTCACTTTTGCACTTCCAACCGGAGAGCGACAGCGTGTCAATGTCTATCATCAAAAAGGTGAACTTTGTGCAGCTATAAGGATTTTGCAGGACACAATTCCAACCTTTGAGCAACTTAATCTACCCGGAATCATGGAACAATTAACAAACGAACCGCGAGGGTTGATTTTGGTTACAGGGCCAACGGGAAGCGGAAAATCTACTACATTGGCGGCAATGATTAATCAGATTAATGAAAACAAAAGATGTCATATTCTTACGATAGAAGATCCAATCGAATATTTGCATAGACATAAGAAATCAATTGTTCATCAAAGAGAGGTTGGATGTGACAGTACATCCTTTTCTGATGCGCTAAGAGGTGCTCTAAGAGAAGATCCAGACGTGATTATGGTTGGAGAGATGCGAGACTTAGAAACAATTTCCGCCGCGGTAACTGCTGCAGAAACAGGACATTTGGTTCTCTCTTCGCTTCATACTATAGGTGCTGCAATGACAATAGATAGAATTATCGACGCTTTTCCACCCCATAGCCAGGGGCAAATCAGGACACAGCTGGCCGGCGTATTAAAAGGAATTATCACACAACAGCTGATTCCTTTATCTGACGGAAGTGGAAGATGCGCAGCATTTGAGATTTTAATCGGTACAGATGGTGTTTTGAATTTAATCAGGGATAACAAGGCGCATCAAATAAATTCCGCGCTTCAAACAGGAGCCAAGGAAGGAATGTGTACTTTGGATTATAGCTTAGCACAATTGGTGAATGATGGCAAAATCACAATTGAGCAGGCGCTTGGAAAGGCAAACAATAAGCAAGAGCTTCTCCAATTTGTAAAAAAACAATTGTAGTAAAAAGCGGTTTAACCCACGTTAAAAATGCTTTTGGGCGAGCATTTTTATATAACATTACTATTAATATGGAGGTATAATTTATGAAATTTAAATCATTAAAAATGAACAAAAAAGGTTTTACATTGGTAGAAATGATAGTTGTTTTAGCGATTATTGCAATTATGATGGCGGTTACTATTCCTTCTTTCACAAAGTACATTAACACAACTCAAGAAAAAATGACTCAGTTAGAAAATGATAAAAAAGCTTTGGAAACAAAATTGGATGAAGCTTTAACAGATGCAAATATTACTATTCCAACAGAAGATTAATAAAGTAATTTAGAAGTATAACAAGATAATAAAAGGCGAAAGCCCATTCGCCTTTTATTATGCATTTTTATCTGAAAATAATAGAAAGGGTACTTGTGATATGTGCCAATTTTTTGCGTCACATATTAGAGTATGAATATAGCGTTTTATGATATTTACCATATACCTTATGCTCTACTTTTATATTTTTTTACTTGGAATTACTATTGGCAGTTTTTTGAATGTTGTTATTTATCGTGTCCCAAATGGTATTTCGGTGGCAGCGGGGCGCTCTTTTTGTCCTAGCTGCAAGGAAACACTTCGAAGTTATGACCTGATTCCGATTGTTAGTTATCTTGCCCTTGGTGGAAAGTGTAGAGTGTGCAAAACAAAAATTTCGCCTCGCTATCCGATAATTGAATTGTTATCTGGAATATTGGCAATCGGTAGTGTGTGGCTTTATGGTTTTCACATTGACGCATTGGTTCTATTTGTTATTTCTACAATTTTGCTTTGTATTTCATTGGTGGATTATGATACCATGACTATCCCAGATGCACTTTTGTTTAGTCTCCTACCTGTGGCTATAGTACTCCCATTTCTAGATCCGAGCGTTGGCATAGTCAGCAGGATTATTGGATTTTTTGCTATCAGCTTGCCAATGTATGGGGCGCTTTATTTGATTGAAGATTGTTTTGGCGGTGCAGATATCAAACTTTTTGCAATTTTAGGATTTATTCTAGGTTGGAAAAATATTTTACTAACATTTTTTATAGCAATTATATTGGCGGCAATATGCAGCGTTGTTGCATCCAAAATTAAAAAAGAGGATTACAAAGGGAAGCACATCCCTTTTGGACCATATATTTGCCTTGGTGCCTTTATTGCAATGATCTTTGGACATAATATCATTGAATGGTATTCACGGTTTTTTTAGCACCTGCAGCTGTTTTTACAGGGCAGACCACCTAATCAAAAGGAGGTGCGTTTTTATGACAGAGTTTAAATATATCGGCAAAAACCCACAGAATAAGACAGAAAAAGGGAAAATTAAAGCAAGAAGCAAAACTGATGCGTTTGATTCTTTAAAAGAGCAGGGGATCTATAGTTACCGAATAGAAGAAGTCATAGAGCGTACGCACTCACTTCCAAAATTAAAGGACAAGGAACTTGCAGAATTTTCGCGCCAGATTGGCAGTATGCTAAATGCCGGTGTATCGATTACGAAAGCGGTTACTATTCTAAAAGAACATTCAAATTCAGATAGGCTTGAGGTAATATATGAGAAGTTGCTTCAAATGATCTCCGAGGGCAACACGCTATCTTATGCGATGGAAGAGTGTAAAAGAACTTTTCCGTTGCTCATGATCAATATGTATCGTGCAGGTGAGATAAGCGGTGGCTTAGATCAGTCAGCTCTAAAAATGGCAGACTATTATGACAAGGAAAATAAACTCAATACCAAAATTAAAGGCGCAATGACTTATCCAATTATTCTTTTGTGTCTTACAATTATGGTCACAGTAATCCTTTTTACCTTTGTATTACCCAGATTCTTTGTTATGTTTGAAAACATGCAGCTTCCCCTTCTTACAAGGATTGTCCTTGGTATAAGCAAAGCATTCACCAATTACTGGTATTTGCTATTGGGTGCAGTGTGTTTGATAATAGCATTGATACCATATCTCGCTAAACAACCAAAACTTATGATTAAGATTCATAAAATGCTTCTAAAAACACCTAAATTTGGTCCATTGCTTACTATTATTTATACATCCCGTTTTGCAAGAACCCTTAGTTCTTTATACAGTAGTGGTGTTAGTATAATCGATGCGGTTATAATCAGCGCCAAAATTATCGGAAACGATTATATGCTCACGCAGTTTGACGATGTTGTCGAAAAAATAAAAGATGGAAATTTGCTGTCTGAATCGATGAAATCGGTAACTGGAATTGACAAAAAGCTGATTTCGGCTATTTATATCGGCGAAGAAACTGGAAAGCTAGATGATATGCTAATATCTATGGCAAATAATTATGATTATGAGGCAGAGGCGGCAACAACAAAGATGCTTACATTTCTTGAACCTATCATGATTATTATCATGGCACTTATTGTAGGTACAATCATGGCAGCTGTGATGCTTCCAATGTTATCAATATATTCGAGTATAGGATAGGAGGAGAAAGTATTTTGAAGACAGTTTTGTATTTAAATAATAATAAAATTCAAATTATTTCGCTGACCTATAAACAGAAAAAGCCTACAGTCCAAAATAAAATTAAACTTGATCTTCCACCGGGTACTATTGTAAACGGTGTGATTATTAATAATGATGCAATCGTTCAGGCACTTACTCCACATAAAAAGCTGCTTCGAAATGCGACTGCAATCATCAATAGTAGCAATATTTATACAAAGAAATTAGATTTTCCGAAGCTTACAAAAAAACAGATGCTCAGCATCATCAAAAGTGAGTTTTCCATCCCAGATGACACTAATATTTTATATGACTCAAGTAGTTATTGCGGCCCAAAGAACTGTACTGTGATTTGTTGTGCTGCACCAGCAGGATTGATAAGTAACTATGTGAGAATATTTAAAGAGATGCGTATTTCTGTTAAAAAGATTGATATTGTTCAAAATGCAGTTGCAAAATTTGTAAAGAGCCAAGAGCAATTAAAGGATAAAACATTCGTTT
This sequence comes from Eubacteriales bacterium, assembly GCA_029004515.1. GTDB lineage: Bacteria > Bacillota > Clostridia > Monoglobales > UMGS1388 > UMGS1388. Next base: position 9,512 of record JAQVYH010000085.1, read on the forward strand.
TAAATATTGTAGAGGGTAGCCATCTCGTTTCTATGCTATTTGAAAAAGGTGAGTATCTTCATACAAATCGTAGTTCAATTCTACCAGAAAATGATGACAGTAGCTATGCTGAACCATTGGTTTCAAATTTATCGACAATGATACAGTTTAGTAAATCTGAAAAATCCGAAAATGCGATTGAGGCAAGTTATTATGTTGGCCTCGACAACAAAAGCTTAGAAGGTATTAAGGAATTGTCTGAGCAGCGATTGGGAAGCATTGAAATTAGAGATATTTGTGACATTTCAGACATTGTCCCTAGCATGAATGATTTTTTCTACCCATTAATCGCAACAATCAGCAAAAACAACGATATAAATTTATTGGCTAGATTTCGTGCGGAGGAAACAAGTGTGAAGGTGGAAAAGCACAAAACCCTCACTAGAACTATATCTGCGTTGTCTTTAGCTATTATTGTGTCCGTTTGTGGATACTTGTATTTTAGAATGAATACTTACCTCTTAACCGTAGAAAAGACACGCATTACTGATTATCTGACAAGTCCAAGTGCGAAACAAACTTTGGATGAAATATCATATAAATCTATCAAGGATAAAAAGAATCGCGAAACGATAACAGAGGTAAG
>JAQVYH010000086.1 GCA_029004515.1 Eubacteriales bacterium
GATAGTCTTGTGGAGGATCTGATTAAAATGTTATCTTTTATGGATAAATTAATACCGAACAGGAGATAAAAAATGAAAATTATAATTGCTTCCGATATTCACGGTTCAGCTTATTATTGTAATAAGCTTGTAGGACGATTCAAAGATGAAAAGGCTGATAGATTGCTTCTCCTTGGTGATATTCTTTATCACGGACCGCGTAATCCACTTCCAAAGGAATATGACCCTAAACAGGTTTTAAGTATGCTTAACAATATAAAAGAGAAGATAGTATGCGTAAGGGGTAATTGTGATAGCGAGGTTGACCAGATGGTGCTAGAGTTCCCTATTATGTCGGACACTGCAATTATCGATACAGGTGAGGTCTCTATTCTAGCCTCTCATGGACATATATATCACCCTGGTAATTTGCCACCTATGGCAAAGGGAAGCATCTTTGCAAGTGGACATATACACATCCCTGTATGTGAGGATGTAGGTGGTGTGCTTTGTATTAACCCTGGTTCTACATCCCTTCCGAAGGAAGATACTCCGAGTAGCTATTTAGTTATCGAGAATCGTACCCTAACTTGGAAAGATTTGGACGGAAATGAATATAAAAAACACAACATATAATACTAAAAACTACCCTAGCGGTAGTTTTCAGACCGTCGAAAAAGTCGTTCAACCACAAGCAAGCTAAAAAGTATTTATTTCTTGCTTGTTCTATAAAAAATAATAATATATAATTGTAATGGCGTAGGTTTTATTGAAAAACCTACGCCATTGCTTGTTTTCGCCCTTCCCGACCTCTACCGTACCCTCGTACGCCGACGATGTCGTGATTGTCGAATTTAACAGCCTTTTTCGCAGTCTGACAGCGTGTGGATAACTTATCGACACGCTGAAACTACCTATAAGGTAGTTTTTTTATGTCACAAATTAGACTAAAATGTCATATTATACTACTGTCTTACAAAATATTAGAGAATGGAGTATGACATATGCTTGAATATGACGATAAAAATAGAATGTTAGGGTATGCATTTGTACCTGTTCAGACTTTAGATAAAGTTTTTGTTCCTGAAGAGGGTCTCATGAGAGCTACAATGTTTCCTGAATTATATATGCCGTTTGGTGTGTATGGAGGTGGCGTATTAAATGACTGATCGCGAGTGCCTTATGAAAAAAGTACAGTCATATATGTTTGCCGTCGAGGATTTTGTCCTGTACCTTGATACTCATCCTGACGATAAAAAAGCAATAGAGATGCACTCTGCGCTTGCAAAGAAAGCAGAAGAGTTGATTCGTGAGTATGAAGATGAGTTCGGTCCAATTACATCCAGCTCCCCCAGAGGTTGCGATAATAGATGGAATTGGATTGATTCACCTTGGCCTTGGGAATAATAAAAGAAAGGATAATTTGTTATGTGGGAATATCAAAAAGCATTACAGTTTCCGATAAATATTAAGAATCCTAACCCTAAGCTCGCCGCCTTTGTTGTCAGCCAGTATGGTGGTCCAGACGGCGAATTGGCAGCATCTTTGCGTTATTTATCACAGAGATATGCTATGAGGGATGATGTGGTTAAAGGTATATTAACAGACATTGGTACAGAGGAACTCGGACATCTTGAGATGGTTGGTTCCATTGTTCATCAGCTTACACGTTGTGCAACAACTGGTGAGATTGAGAAGAGTCCTATGGCTCCTTATTTTATTGATAATGGAAGAGGCGTGTTCCCTACAAGTGCTCCTGGTTTTCCATTTTCAGCAAGCTCAATTGCATCTAAAAGTGATATAATTGCTAACCTTGTAGAAGACCTTGCTGCTGAACAAAAAGCAAGAGCTGTTTATGATAACATTTTGAGAGTCAGCGATGACCCGGATGTTAATCAGGTTATCAAATTCCTCAGACAAAGGGAGATTACACACTTCCAAAGATTTGGAGAAGCACTAGATCATGTACAAAATAATATGAAGTGTAAAAAATGCATGTAATACAGACAAACAAATCGGTGTAATGTTGTAATCCCCTTAAAGTATAGCCTTGAAATAGCAAGATCATTTCAAGAAATACCTTAGGGGGATTATTAGTTTTTTACCACCTTACGATATGCTTGGGGGGTAATATGCTCCCTTACTTTGAATTGATGAATAAAATGGCCTGCATCATAAAAACCGACCTCCACTGCTATTTCACTGATTGGAGTATCTGTATGCTTTAGTAGGAATTTTGCTCTGTCTAATCTTTTTATGATTACATACTCATTTATTGTAATGCCAGAATATTCCTTAAACTGCCTTGATATGTAGTATTTGCTCATTGCAAATTTTATTTCTAATGTAGCTAGTGTAATTTTCTCCATATAATGACTATCGAGGTAATAATAAACTGCTTTTAAATAGTTGGGAATACTAAGATTGTAGTATAGAACAGGGGCATTAATTAAGGCAATTTCTGAAAGGATTTCAATCATATTGGAAAAGGTTCTCAGCTCTGCAAAGTGTTCATGTTTATCAACTTTATATCGGTTAATTAACTGCCACAACAATGACATAATAGTTTCCTTTTTTTCAATTGTACCGACTGGCTCTTTGTTATTCATGATATACTCATAATATTCTTGCGCTTGTTTTCCATTAAAATTCATAAACAAAAAACGCCAATGATAATCACTTTTTGCTGCGCAAAAATGATAGTTTGCGTTGCATGGTATAAATGCAACACTACATGTACCTAAGCAATAATCAGTGTCATTGTAATGCAACATACCTGTACCGCTGATGGTAAAAACGATAATATAGCCATCAGATTCTGAAGTGTTGTGATCGAAAAAAAAGGGGGGCCTTGTAGCTAAAAAACCCAACCTAGTGGGATATAAAAAAATACCTTTTTCTAAAGTGCCCGGCGTTACTAAAATATTAATTGAATCACTGCAGATGTTATTTAAATATTCCTTTGGATTCATATTATCACCTGTTTCGCAAGATTTTACAATTATGCTACAATATTATACATTGCAATTGTAATTGTAAACGTTTATTATTAAATTGTCAATATTTTATACTTATTTAAATAGTGGGAGGGATTTTTTATGAAAAAAGCAATCAGTGTGTTGTTCCTTTTAATTGTAATTATTGTTGCATTTTCATTAACAGCAAATGCAGAAGCAGTTGATGTATCTGTTACGGCAGATGAGGGATGGGCACAAGCAACTTATGATCCGACTACAACAGTGTTAACAAACGTAAGCGAAGGTTATTCATTTAAAATAACCAGGAACGATTCAGCTTCAACGGCTATTTTATTGCCGAATGGAGTGCAGACGGCTACAAAAATCGTGCTACCATCCGCATTTTTCTATAACGACAAGACCTATACCATTACGGCAATGAAGGAATATATTATAGGAAATTCTAATACTTTAACCCAAGAGGTTATTGTATCTGAAGGCATTACAGTATTGGGTAATGTAGCGGGAGGTTCAGGCTATGCACAAACTTTTCGTAATGCAACTGGACTTAGGAGTATTACGTTACCATCTACATTAACCTTTATATCCAATAATTGCTTTATGGGCTGTACGAATTTGTTGAGCATTGATATCCCAGCAGGCGTAACAGCTATACCAAGTCAGGCTTTTTCAGGTAATTCACTGCTTGCTGAAATTACGTTTAATGGAAATAATATTGTTTCAATCGGTGACTCAGCTTTTGTCAACTGCCTTGCATTAACAGCAATTGATTTGCCTGATTCGGTTACTACAATTGGTTCCAGTGCTTTTTCTACTTGTTCAAATTTGTCTGATTTAGTAATTCCAGCAGGAGTCAGTGAGATTAAAGGTACTGCATTTTATAAAACTGCTATGTTGTCATCTTTAACATTCAAAGGAAGTGTTAATACCTTTGGTGCAGATGTATTTAAATACTCAAAAGTAAGCAATATCATCTTTGAGGGTGCAGTAGCTCCGTCAACATTTGGAGTATTTGGCTCTTATTCAGGTACGGCTGTTACGGTAAATTACCCTGCTACAGGCTCGGGTTATGATTCTGCTGCATTTTTAGCATATTTCCCAGCAGGTAAAACGACCTTTACTCCCGTTGGGGCAACTCCTTCAGTAACATCAGCAACTATTTCAAATGTATCAGTAGTGCAGGGTGGATATCGCGTTAATTATGCGATTACTTTGGCTAATGACGTAACATCCTCTTCTTTATATGTAGCACTTTATAATAATGATTATTTGGTTGCTGTGCAATCCGTAGAGGCTAGCGAAACTACTATTGATTTTACCACAGACCAAACCATAACAAAATCAAAAATATTTGTATGGGATAACTTGGTAAGTACAAAGCCACTTTGCACTTATGGCGAGAAGTTATTTCAGTAGTATATTGTTATAGTAATATGACACCCTAAAAGGCTTTAACCAGATTTTTCGGGTTAAGGCCTTTTTGTTTTATAAGTATGAGAAAAAGGAGAAATATGATATGAAGAAAGTATTAGGCATCCTATTTATTATTGCAGCAATTTTTATTGTTTCGCCTACAATGCCGGCATATGCGGAGGCAGTGGACGTTACAGTGTCAGCTAATGAGGGGTGGGAAAGTGCAACTTATGATTCCGCTACGACAGTATTAACAAATACGAGTGAGGGTTATTCCTTTAAATTAACAAAAAATGATTCAAATTCCACGGCTACTCTTATGCCGAACGGTGTACAGACCGCAACAAAAATTGTGATCCCCTCTGCTGTCTTGTATAACAACAAAACATATCAGATAACAGCAATCAAGGAATACATCTTGGGAAATCCCAATACTTTGACGCAAGAGGTTATCGTATCTGAAGGTATTACTGCATTAGGCAGCACATCGGGGGGTTCAGGCTATGCACAAACCTTTCGTAGTGCTACTGGACTTAAGAATATTACGTTGCCATCTACATTAACCTTTTTATCCAACAATTGTTTTATGGGCTGTACGAGTCTGCCAGGCATTGATATACCGGAGGGCGTGACTGCTATTCCAACCCAGGCTTTTTCAGGGTGTAAAGCATTGACTTCTGTTACATTCCATGGCAACAATATTACAACGCTTGGGAACAACTGCTTTAGTGATTGTACTTCATTAGCTGAAATCAGCAATTTTCCAGACTCAGTAACATCAATTGGTTCATCGGCGTTTTCAAAAACTGCCATTACGGAGTTTGTCGTACCCAGTGGCGTTACAGAAATACAAAACAGTACATTTTCCATCGCACAAAAGCTAAAATCTATAGTATTTAAAGGTAATATCAAAACATTTGGTACGAATGTATTTCAATATTGCTATTTGAATACAATTACGTTTGAAGGGGATACTGCTCCAACCACCTTAGGTTCATTTGGCAGATATGATGGAACAGGTCTAACGGTCTTTTATCCTGCTAACAGCATCGGATATGATGCCCCAGCATTCAGAGCTTTCTTTACTAAAACCACCTTTGAGCAGGTTGGAATGTATAACACTGCGTTTATCAATATTTCGCCAGGCAGCTCGGCATCAGAGTTGAATGCAACATGGTCTTACTCTGTAGAAACCACAAGCGCTGTGTTGCAAATTGCGCCTAAAGTGGAGGGGCAGACCTTCCCGACGGAAGGGGTGCAATCCTTTACAGCGACACAGGAAGACACCGGTGCAGGCTATTTTTCAAATAAGGCAACAATAACTGGGCTTTCGCCAAATACGGAATATGTCTATCGTGTGGGCGATGGGACGCTTTGGAGTTATGTTTATAGCTATAATACAGGAGATTTAACGTCATTTGATTTTCTTTTTACTTCTGATACGCACATCGGTGCATCCGGCTCTCCAGATACGGATGCTATCGGATGGATGGATACCTTGGCAAAGGCAATTGCGAAGTATCCCAAGGCAAGTCTTTTGTTGTCAAGCGGAGATCAGGCAGATAAAGGAACGGATTATCAATTTAATAAGTTTTTTGAATCATCCGTTTTAAGAAGCTTACCAATTGCAGCAATGGGAGGAAGTAACCATGACGATATAGCAAATTTTAAATATCATTTTAATTTGCCGAATCCATCAGCCTATGGCGTAAGCACCTCAGGCAGCGATTACTATTTTACTTATGGTGATGCGCTTTTCATGGTACTGAATACAAATAATCACAGCTCAGATACGCATATAACCTTTATGCGTGAAACAGTAGCGGCTAATCCAAACTATAAATGGAAGTTTGTTATGTTCCATCATTCAATTTATAGTGCATGTACGCATTCAACCAGCCCCTACATCATAGATTTTAGAAACAAGCTTTCACCTGAGTTGACATCTCTAGACATAGATGCTGTTTTTATGGGACACGATCATGGTTATGTCAGATCATATATTATGCAAGGAACAACACCGCAAGCAACACAAGCTGTTGATCAGGACGGCAGGATCGTTAATGCAACAGGCGTGCAGTATATCACTGCAAATTCGTCTAGTGGCAGCAAATATTACGATTTGGTTGATCCAGTCCAGCCTTGGGCGCAGGTCAGAAGCCAGTTGTATAAACCGTCCTTCACGGGCGTCAGAATAAAGGGAAATACCTTAACGATTGATACCTACAGAACGGATACAATGGAATTAATCGATTCTGTTACGCTTTGCAAAGAGGATGCTCTGCAGGTTGAGAATGCAAGCATTATACTTTCATCAGATAAAAGCATATTGCCCATAAGCGGTGGAGAAATTCAATTAACTTTAGCGTCAAAGCAAGGTACAGGCATTGATTTATCCAATGCGGTAGTTGCTTATGAAACAACAGAGGATGGTACTCTTGAAATTGATCAGAACGGCAAGGTTACACTTAAAAACATTCCACAAAGCAATAAAGAGTTTCGCATTTGGGCAAAAGCAACGCTAGGAAATCAGACTTTTATTAGCAATGCGGTTGTTGTACAAGTTAAAAACATCCTGCCTAATTTTACTGTATTGGCAGATCAATTAACCTTTGTTGGCAAAAAAGATGGCATAGAAAATATGATTCCAAAAGATGTGCAAACTCTTCCGTCTATGGATTTGCTGACGGTAAATGTGCCGGTAGTCAAGAATCAGCCAACGGACAAAAACCTTGCGGTTATTGCAGCACTATATAATCGGGAGAATACGTTAGTGACTACAACAATCAGCTTAATGAACGATGTAGACTCTTTGATGGATATTGGAACAGAATATCCTGTTATCATAAAATCGAACATCCCTGCCGGTTTGCTTGCAGAAGATTTATATGTAAAGGTGTTCTTTTGGTCAGATATTGATGGCCTGATACCAATTCAAGATAAAGTAACCCTTGCTAAGTAGTATTCTTTTGAGATACGGCAGACATTATGCTAAACGGAAAAATTAAGCAAAGAATGAGAGAAATACACGTTTGTTCAATATCCTCATACTGTGTTATTAAAGACGGCAACCCAGTTTCCGCCATTAATCGCATAATATGTCGTTTTTTACAGTATGATTTGAATTATATTTCACTTGACACTGCTACTTCTGCATGGTATTATTTTCGTATAATTTACATTATATTCTTTGCGTAATACAGTTGTAACCTTTATAAACAAAAAAGATCAGCTAGGTGTCTTGACATGGATAAAAATGCTATACTAGGAGGATAGCAATGAGAGTGGATTGCGTATAAGCCACATTTATTCATGAAAGAGATCGGCAGTATTATTAATAGTGGTTTATATATAAGGGAGGTTAGTGTTATGAAAAGATTTATTAGTTTACTGTTAGTGCTCACTTTGCTTTTTAGCATGGTGTCTGTGAGTACAATCTATGCATCGGGTGATTCACTTGTTGCATCTCTTTTTGTAGAGCGTGACTTGATGGAGGTTACATTTACAGAGGATGTAACCGATGCGGCTGTTGTTTTGTATGACAACAGTGTAAATCCGCCGAAACTGGTTGAAGATATGACTTCAACATATGATGCGGATACATACACACTTAAGGTGTCTTTCGGTGATTACAGAATTGCACTGAACGCTCTTCATCAGCTGTTGATTTACTATAACGGGTCTTCATCCGAAATCCGCTACTTTATCCTTAAGAAGCTGATTGAAGACCACTTTGATTATGCTTCCACTACTGAGTTGCAGTCAAACTGGTCCGCCGGTGCGCTTACATACTTTGATGCGAACGGAAATGGCGTGCAGGACGGTGACGAAAGCAACCTGTGGAAGCCGGGCAATGTGTGGCAGGGTGCATTCCCCAAAGCCATTGACGCTCCTACATGGAAGAACTATACACTCGAGTTTACTCATATTATGAACACAACCTATGGCGACTGGGGCGCAGGTTTTTTGGTGCCTGCAGGAGGAAAGATTGACAAGGGAAATCTTGTGCAGGGTGCGCTTTTATTCCAGGGCCCTCCAGGGGGTAGTGGCGGTCTGTATGCTTACAAAACAAGCGACAGCACCCGTTCGAGGATTACTGGCACGAATATGGCCACACCTACTGATGCCAAGGGTACTACCTATAAATATAAGGCAAGTATCATAGACGGCGTTTTCCGTGGTAAGATTACAGGATCTAACGGATTTACCAAGGAAGTTAAGTATACCGTTGACACCGATATATACTCGCTTAACAATGCCGGAAACATCGGTATTCTTGAAGGTGGTCAGGGCGGCATGAACGACGACGTTTACCTTTACTCCTTCCAAGAGGTTACACCACCTGAGTCTATGGGAATTAAGTCGTGGACCGCTGACAAGGAATCGGCGTCCATTACATTTGATGCCGGAATATCAGATTTCAGTGAAAACATTGATTTGATTGATATTGTTGACAGCAACGGCGAGGTTGTTCCTACTGACAAGACCGTTGAACTTGACAAGATCAAATTTGTTCCCAAGAACGGAGCGCATTTTGAGCTTGATACGATATATAAGTTTGTAGTAAGTCTGGGATTTTCGGACATGACAGGTTCCTATTCCCTTATGGAAACACTGGAACAAAAATTTACACTTCTAACACTGTTTGCGGACGACTTTGAAAGCTATGCAAGCGGTGCGGTGGGCGTTACTGATAATTGGACAGGCGCTGGTATTGCATGGGAAAACGGCAAGTTGAAGTCCAACAATACCTGGAAGGGCGTATACGCCAATGAGGTTGCCCAAAAGGCTGCTTCTTGGTCTGATTATGTTTTAGAGTATACCGCAGAACGCGGCGGATCACAATTTTTGTTCGGAACAGGTGTTCGTGTGCAGGACTACACCAACAACAACCCGAACAACGGTGCTGAATGCAAGCCGGGCGGATATATTTATATGTCCTCATACGACACGCAGTCAGGTATGTTCCTGAAAAACAACTCTAACAATTCGATGTCAAAAATATCAAGTGCTCCGACACTTTCTAACGCTGTCGGGGATGCCCTTGAGGTAAAAATGACAGTTAATGGCAACATGTTATCAACCTCCGTAACGGGTATTGGCAATACATCATACACATATAACAATACTGTTGATGTCAATGCAACTACATATAACTATCCGTCAACGGGCGGGTTTACATTTAATACTGCGAACGGATCAACTGTGTTCTTTGATAATGTGCTGGTGTATAAAGCAGTTGTACCCGGCAACGAACCATATGGTATTGAAAATGTAAAGGCAGAGATTGTTGACGGCACATGCGCTGTCAGTTACAAGCAAACAGGCGATGTTCCTGACCCTGCACCAACGGTTATGATAGCATTATATAAGGACGACACGCTGATGGACCTTAGACAAGTATCGGCGGAAGACACTGCTTCTATCTTTACAAATGCTGACGGCGCAACCTCGGCTCGTGTGTTTGTATGGGAGGATTTAGATAGTATAAGACCTGCCCTTGTTCTTCCAGCTGTAAGAGTTGTCCCTGCCCCTGCACGCAAGCGTGTTAAGGTTCAGAACGGTACGGTTGTAACCCACGAGGGCGAGCTGCTCCGTGGTGTGTTCACCTCGGTTACAGGACCTAACTATTCCAAAATTGCTGCAACCAAGGAGCTTGGCTGTAAC
>JAQVYH010000087.1 GCA_029004515.1 Eubacteriales bacterium
TTATTTTCAAGTGAGTTTACTGTCATAGAAAGTGTTGTGTATTTGGATGGAATATTATGTTTATTGCTAATCCTTACCTGCATTGCTTCATCCGCTTCAGGGATAAGACCGAGTCCGCACATTATATCTGCACCTTTAGTTTGTGGTGAGATTACAAATGATGTTTTAAGCAGTTCATTATCAATATATCCCTGTGCTTCGCCTATTTCTACCGTTGGAGCGTTTGGCTGGGCAATGATTTTAAGGTTATCCCATGGATATATCATTCCCTCTTTTTCCATATGCCATACCAATTTTTTGTCAGTACTGAGTGTAAAGTTTGTCATCCCCCCAATCAGGCATCTGCTTACTGCCTTACAGAGGTTATCTGCCAAGTCTCGAGGGTCGTGTGCTATATCTGCATAGCCGCCGCCGGCTTGTGCAAGCTCCCCGGCTATTTGGGCGTTCTTAGCACCTGTTATTACATTGAAAGAAGCGCGGTTGAGGTGTTTGGTGTTTTCCAAAATTGTATTTTTATTAATGAATTGACTGTTAGTTAAAAGGAATACATCAGTTTTTCTTGTTACCATCTGCTGTGCAAAGTTGATAGCTTCACCGATATCCCCGCCACCAGATGGCCTGATATCGTCGAGCCAAATTTTTGCAGAAGATTTTGAGCTTTCTGTTGCACGGAGTGAGCCGATGGAGAGTAGCTTTGGGGAAAGACCAAAGGCAATAATGTTAAAGCTTTCAGGCTCTTCCATAGCACATATGCAGGATAGAATGGCATTCTTGATATTCTCCCAATGCTCCCTTACGGCTTTTGATGTATCCACGATAAACAGATAGTCATACGCTCGCTGTCTGCGCTGTGGTTCAAATGGTAGATTGCCCAAAAGAAGGGTATGGGTCTCTCCTTTATATAGGTTGAAAAGTGAACAATCATCACACTTAAGGTCAAGGGTTATATCCTTGTCAAGGTTGCATATGTCCCTAAGTAAAATATTGTTTCCATCTATTGATGCATCGTGACTGCCACTTGCAGATACTTCACCCTTTGCACTAAGCCAGCAGATGCGAGCAGCCATGTGAAAATCGTTGTCAAGTCTCTCCCTTGTATGGAGTGGCAAGGTTATCCTTATGCTTCTGTAAGGCGAAACTTCTTGTATATATGTGAAGGATATCTCTACCTCTTGATGAGGCTTTATCACGCCAAGCACAGCAGAAAAATAGCCATTTTCATCTAAGGTTATAGGGCTTGATGAAGAATCCTCCATAGCTTCTAAAGCCTGCTCAACTTGAATATACTCTGTTGTGATTTCTTTTTCAGGAGTCTTTACTTCCAATTTGCTGACAAAAGCCTTTTCAGGCAGCTTGAAGCGAAATACGCAACAGCCCACACCGTCAGTATTTATATAGGTTTGCTTTATATTCACCAAGAACCTGCCACCTGTTATTGCACCATAACAAGTGAGGTTTCTCATCTGCATATGAAGTTGTCCGTCTGCTGTAAATAACATACCTCATCACCTTAATTTTGTTAATTTATTTTATACTATCATAACAGGAGGAACATTTCAAGAAAAAGAATTGCAGAGAATGAAAAAACATGTTATACTTAACCCGTAGTTTTTATAGAAGAAATGGATTTGATTATATGGAAATTCAGACAGGACACGCTTTTATATATGCTGGTCAAAAGGGAACAGGAAGACTTGAAGCGGCGATGAAAACTGCTCAAATACTTACTGATAGTAATGTTGCAGATATTATAGAGGTTACAAATAGCCGATTTGACCCTGACAGCAAGGCAAAGAATCTTACCGTTAAAGCGGTCAGAGAGGCAAGAAACGAAGTATATATAAAGCCATATAGTGATAAAAAAGTATATATAATCCCTGACGCAGATAAGATGAATGTCCAGGGGCAGAATGCGCTTCTTAAGGTTCTTGAGGAGCCGCCATCTTATTGCGTATTTATTCTTATTGCAGAGAATGCAAATGCTATTTTGCCAACCATTCGTTCAAGAGCAGTTGTTAAAAGGTTTTTTCCCTTGTCTTGCGAGGATATTTCAGGCAGGCTGAAGGTTGAGTATCCCACAAGGGATGTGACATACGCCGCTTTTGTTGCAGATGGTAGTCTTGGCAGGGCAAGAGAGCTTATGGAAATCGAAGATTTCGACAGCCTTTATGAATGTGTACTGGACACGCTAGGCGGTATGACTGGAAAATCAAGCTCCAACCTCTATCAAGCTATAGAGTTTTTCGAAAAGGAAAAAGATCGCAGAGAAGTAGTTTTTGATATTTGTGAAGCAATCATGCGAAAATTTATGTTGTTAAATGGTGAAAAGTGTGATACAATGAACTTTAGCATAAATCAAAAATCCGCTGTTGAGTTTTTAGAGGCGCTCCAAAGGGTTCGTCAGTATATTAAATTCAACGGTAACTATACAATGCTAATTACCTGTCTATTAACGGACAGCTGGGAGGCTATTCATGGTAGAGATAATCGGAATAAAATTTAAAAATGGGGGAAAAGTTTATTTTTTCAACCCCAATGGAATAGAATTCGCTCAAGGCGAAAAGGCAATAGTTGAAACCGCTCGTGGAGTAGAAATTGGACTTGTTTGTCTTGAAAATAAGCTTATTCCTGAAGAGGAGCTTGTTTCTCCCCTTAAGGATGTTCTCCGTAAGGCAACAAAAGAGGACGAAAAGATCGAGCAAGAAAACATACAGAAAGAAAAAGATGCAATAGAAACCTGTTTGAATCTTGTGAAGCAGCACAACCTTGATATGCATCTTATTAACGCTGAATATACCTTTGATAGAAATAAGCTTTTGTTCTACTTTACCGCAGACGGCAGAGTTGACTTTCGTGATCTTGTTAAGTCCCTTGCATCTGCTTTTAAAACAAGAATCGAACTGCGTCAGATTGGTGTTCGTGATGAGGCAAAGCTTATCGGTGGATTGGGCATATGTGGCAGACCGCTTTGCTGTGCAACTTTCTTAGGCGATTTCGAGCCTGTTTCAATCAAGATGGCAAAGGAGCAGAGCCTTTCTCTTAATCCAAGTAAGATTTCAGGTACTTGTGGCAGACTTATGTGCTGTCTTAAATATGAGCAGGAAGCCTATGAGCACCTCCTCAAAAAGACCCCAAAGGTTGATGCAATTGTTAAGACAGTTGACGGCAAGGGTGTTGTTGTTGAGGCAAATATTTTAAGAGGTATAATCAAGGTTAAACTTGATAAATCTTCAGACGGTATTCCAAAGCAGTACAATGTTGACGATGTTGCAATTATCAAGGATGCTGTGATTAAGGTGAGCAAGGAAGAACTTGCACAGCTCAAGGATTTAGAAAAATAATAAAAATAAGAATATAGATACTTTACATTTTTTTACTTTTAATGTATAATGGTGTCGAATTAGCATAAGGAGGTGCTCTGAAATGGCTTATAAAATTAATGACTCATGCATCAGCTGTGGTGCTTGTGAGGGAGAATGCCCTGTTTCTTGCATCAGCGCAGGCGATACAATATACTACATCGATGCAGATTCATGCATCAGCTGTGGTGCTTGTGCAGGTGTATGTCCTGTAGGCGCTCCTGAAGAGGAATAATTTTCAAAAAAAACTTAAAGGGTCAATGCTTTTTGCATTGACCTTTTTTGTTTATTGTGGTAGAATTACCCTATTAGTTTATGAAGGGACTGGATAGAAATGAAAAGATTTTTAGCTGTGGGAATAATTTTATGCCTCGCAATTTCACTCTGTGCTTGCAGTGGAGAGAAGATTGTTGATACGTCTGCTCCTGTTGTTGTAGCAGGTTTTGACTTTACGATGTGCATCAAGGATGACGATAGTCTTTGGGCATGGGGTAGAAATGACAAAGGTCAACTTGGTGATGGCACAAACGAGGATAAAAATGAGCCTGTTAAAATATTGGACAAGGTTGCATTTGTCAGCTGTTCAGAAAGCCACACCCTTGCTATAACAAAGAATGGCGATCTCTATGCTTGGGGTGACAATGCCTTTGGTCAGCTTGGTGATGGCACAAATGAGGGCAAGAATAAGCCTGTTAAGGTTATGGGCAAGGTTAAGTCAGCTGCTGCAGGTCAGCTCTTTAGTATGGCGGTAACTAATAATGGTAAGCTTTATACTTGGGGCGCAAATACTGAGGGTAAATTAGGTAACGGAAGCAACAAGACAGAGTTTTCTCCTGTCAAAATTATGGACAAGGTTGAAACAGTCAGCGCATACAACCATGCTATGGCAATTACCAAGGATGGTAAACTCTACACCTGGGGCAGCAATAGAAATGGTCAGCTTGGTGATGGTACAAACCTTAGCGCAAACGAGCCTAAAGAAGTTGCTATTAAAGATGTAGTTGCAATTGACGCAAGCAATCACAGTATGGCTCTTACCAAGAAAGGTTTCCTCTATGTATGGGGTGAAAACACCTATGGCCAGATTGGCAACCTCTCGACAATCGAGAATATAAACACACCTGTTCTTGTAGCTGAAGATGTTGTTCGTATCAGCGCAGGACAGAGCCACTCCTTGGCAATAAAGGCAGATGGTTCCCTTTACGCATGGGGTGAAAACACCAACGGTCGTTTAGGCAATGGTAATGATACAGATACAGGTGCTCCCGTCCAGATTACATCAGAAATCACAGATATTGCTGCGGGCAACAACCACTCCGTTGCAGTATCTAAGGATGGTAAGGTTTATACCTGGGGCTTTAATAACTATGGACAGCTCACAGGTGACGAAAACTATAGCTTCAAACCAATGGAAGCATTCAGCATTAAATAATTTAGTATAATTTAAACCACCTTGTGAAACCAAATCACAAGGTGGTTTTTTGTGATTTACAGATGTTTTGGAAAAATACTTTGTAGTGTTGCATTTTTCACCGTATTGTGATATTAGGAATAATAATCCAGTTATTTTTATATTGATATACAATGAAGGTTATGTTCAGCTCCTGTTCACATTATTGAGAAATAATTGAGATTTACGGATTCACACATGAGTAATCCTAAAGAGTAGAGGAGTGTATTTAAATGAAAAAACATGACGCACGAAACAGAACACTAAAGATTACTATTTTGTATTTTATTTTTGGGTGTGCTTGGATTTTATTTTCTGACAGACTTGTTCAGCAAAGCTTTATAGAGAAGAATCAGGTATTTTTCTATTCAATAACTAAGGGACTCTTTTATGTAGTTGTTACTTCTATTCTAATTCACAGTCTGATATATTCAACTCTAAGAGAAACACTTGATGGGAAAGAAGCGCTGAGAAATGCTAATGAGGAATTGAAAAAATCAAATGAATTGTATAAAGACCTCTATAAGGATTATAGAAAGAAGCAGGCACTGTTAAAATCATTGATTGATTCAGTTCCGGATTTAATCTTTTATAAGGATACGAATGGTGTTTATATGGGTTGCAATGCAGCCTTTGAAGTCTTTATAGGGGAATCTGAGAAGCACATCATCGGTCATACTGATACAGACCTTTTTCCTGTCAATGAAGCCGAACTTTTCATAAATAGGGATATAGACATGATGAGGGAAAAAACCTCCAAGAAAAATGAGGAAAAAGTCATATATCCGGATGGAAGAGAAGTGATTCTCGAAACATTAAAGACACCTTATTACGATTTTGAAGGCAATATAATAGGATTGATTGGAATCAGTAGAGATATAACAGAACGTAAAAACAGAGAAGAAAAAATTAAATATATTAATTATCATGACAATATGACTGGGATTCACAACCGCACCTATTTTGACGAAGTACGAGAATCTCTTGATTGCCCAGAGCAGCTTCCTCTTTCTGTTATTATTGGGGACGTCAACGGGATGAAAATGGTCAATGATGCCTTTGGTCATGTGAATGGTGACAAACTGCTTCAGGAAGTTGCAAATATATTGAAGGAATGTGTTCGAGAAGAAGATGTCGTTGCCAGAACTGGGGGAGATGAGTTTACCATTTTGCTTCCTCGTGCCGATGGGCAGACAGTAAAAGAGATTGTGGAGCACATTCGCCAGTTATGCGATGAAAAGCGCCATGCTGAGAATAGTGAAATTTATGTTGACATTGCGCTGGGATATGCAACGAAAAGCAGTCCGGAAGATTCGCTTGACAAGGTTATAGTTTTAGCAGAAGATCTGATGTATAGGAGAAAGCTACTGGAACAAAAGAGTCTGCACAACGATTATTTATCATATATAAAAACGACATTGTTTGAAAAAAGCAATGAGACAGAGGAACATGCAGAAAGAATGGCCAAGTTATCAAAAAAACTTGGAGAAGAAATGGGACTTTCTGAGGATGAGCTTGACGAATTGGAACTTGTTGCAATGCTGCATGATATTGGAAAGATCAATATAGATAAGAATATATTAACTAAAACGGACAAACTCAGTGATGAAGATTGGCGTGAAATTAAAAAGCATCCTGAAGTTGGGTATAGGATTGCAAGCTCTACATCCGGGCTAAATCATATTGCAGAATATATTCTTTGTCACCATGAGCATTGGGATGGTGGCGGATATTCGCTTGGCTTGTCAGGCACAGATATCCCCTTAATTTCTAGGATTGTTTCTGTGGTTGACGCATATGATGCCATGACGCAGGACCGCGCATATCGAAAGGCACTGCCAACCGATGTGGCTGCAAGCGAGCTCTTGAGCCATAAGGGAACTCAATTTGATTCCAATATTGTAGATATTTTTGTTAATAGTGTTTTGTTTGAATCGAAATAACTGTAAGTAACATTTTATTCGTTTCTAAAAGACCAAGATAAGACACCAAATACGATGAGCAACTTGTCTGGTAGCTTAATGAAACGGGCAACCGCCGACAAGTTCACAGTGGATTTCAAGTCCCGATTTATGGTGGAGGTAGAAGAACAAAGTTAAAAAGAGCAAGGCACTCTGCGGGTCAGCGTAGGGTGCCTTGCTTTTTACTATTAGTACAAATTTAACTTTTCAAAACCTTATCAAGTGGCTTACCTTTTGCCAATTCATCCACAAGTTTGTCAAGCCATCTGATTTTCTGCATAAGAGGGTGTTTTATTTCCTCCACACGCTGCCCGCAAATAACACCTGTAATTTTTGTTGCGTTCAAGTTTATCTGTGGCGCTTCTGCAAAGAAGGTTTCCAAGTTGACCTTTCTTTCAATCTGCGCCTGCAAGGTGGTGTTGTCATATCCCGTCAGCCAGAAGATTATGGCATCAACTTCAGCTTTAGTGCGCCCTTTGCGCTCCGCCTTTTGGACAAGTAGTGGATATACACGTGCAAACTCCATTTTGAACACACGCTCGTCTGTCATAAAGCGTCACTTCCTCTCACTTGTGTCAGTCGCCACCGCACAATGTCAGTGATAAGCTTATGATCTATCGGTTGGTCAAGCGGTAGTTGAATCGTGCCTTTGCTGGTCTTATAACCTTCGAGCCGCTTTGCAAACTTTGATGTGGCTTCACCGCCGGGGTACAATCCAATGTGGTTTTTGAACACAGCGAAGTGGATAAGGTTCTCGCCCTGCCAGAATGTCGGCATTTGCCACGAAATTTTCTCTATTGCATCGGGTGCGGCACCACGGATGGTATCACGAATTTGATGTAGTAAAGGTCGCACTTCGTTAGGTTGTGCTGCGATGTAATCGTCAATGCTGTTCGTTTCTTTACAAAAGTGATGCTGCTGTGTGTTTTTGAACTCGCGTCCGCAAGAAGGGCATTGCCACATAAATTCTCACTCCATTCATTCTGTAATATAATGTCTACTCATCTGAAAGTTTATTCTTATGATAAAACTCCTTGAGGGATATCTTTGTCTCGCTGCCCAAGTTATGCCAGCGTATACCCTGAATTGCACCTTCCAAAGCACAAAGTCGCATATAACAGGCAGAAGGATCGCACTTATGAATGCGTACCCATGCTTCACGGCTTCCCACCCTTCTTAACTCTTCTTCGGTGGTGATACCCACATCAAAAAGCTGTTTTTCCAATTTAGCTCCGATGTTTGGCAATTTAGTTAACGTTCCCATTAGGTGCATCTCCTTTATTAAAGTTGGCTATTATTTCACCATAAAACTTCACTGCACCTTGAATATCGTCTTCATTAGGGTTTTCCTTATTAAGTCCTCCTATAAGTTTAAGAGGGCCAAATGTGTCATGTCCCTTGCAACAGTAAGTTCCGAGAATAATGCATTTTTTCAAAGAAAGGGTTTTCTTAATGTTTTTAGCAAAATCCTGCCCCAGTTTTCCGCAGGTATACATAAGAAAGACTTTTTTCCCTTCCGGCATTTTGTCTTTGGTTGCTTGTTCTATTTCTTTATAAAATTTGCTAAAAGAAACACCGGAGGCAATACAAATAAGATCATACTCCTCAAGTTCAACAGCATCCTCTTTTACATCCAGAAGCGTCACATCGTATTCTTTTTTAATCGCTTCACAAAGCTTTTTTGTGTTTCCATGATGCCATGATTCGAATAATATTGCTGTTTTCATATTAATTCTCCTTGTTTTCATATTCGTCATCAAGCGCTGTTTTGAATGAACCAAGGAATTATTTCACTTATGATATACTTATGGATAAAACTATCCATGGTATGCGTAATATATATGTATTTCATCATGATTCCTACGCATTAAATATCATTAATTATTGTTAATGTCAACTGGAAGTTATAATGGGCAAGGCACTCTACGGAAATTCACTGTAGGGTGCCTTGCTTGTTGTCATAACAATTTATTATTAGTAGCGTTTAAAAAGAACGCTGTTTTCTTTAGCAATATGAAGGAAAATATCATCTGCCAATTCATGAAGCTTTTGATATACAGCCTTCATGGTTGGACATGCATACTCCGGTGGGGTGAAATCGTCAGTTTCTTTCATTAAACGCTTAATAATCTTCCCTGCACCGTCATGTTCGTCCTCAAGCTGTAGAATCAGTGACCTTATGGCCGCTTTATCATCTTCTGTAATCTCTGATTTAAGCATAGTCGGAAAGAGTTCTTGCTCCTCCTTGGCAAAGTGTTCCTCCAACTCCATCTTTAGCTCACTAAAGCTGTGATGTAGTTTAAGCAACAATTCTTTGCCATGCTCATAGTGTACGAGCAATATCTTATTTACTAATTGATCCAGCTCAATCCACAGAGCTCGCTCAGGCTGATGATGAATTTCAAGGATCAGGTCAATAAGCTGCTTATCAGATAGCTCTGTCACAGGTAGCTGATTGTCCGGTTTGATTAAATAATTGCTGTAAGCATTCTGTACTTCTGCAATAAAATCTGAGCCAAGTCCCGCTTCTTTAGCAGCCTCCTCAAGCGTTCGATCTCCCTGGCAGCAGTAATCAATATGCAGTTCATTTAGGCGAGCGGTAATAGCCGGGAAATAAGTTACAAGTTCACCAAGGCGTGTTTCTTCAGTAATTGTAATTGTATGTTTCATCAGAAATCCCTCCTTAAATTTATATATATGTTTATTATTTTCTATCCCACTGTTTTGATACATGAACCGTTCCCATTTTTTGCGGAAGTATCACCTAATTAGCTATTATACGTTTTTACAGAGAACAGACTAGTATTGCCCTTTTCTTTTTTATTTAACAATTCTCCAATCATTGCACCGCCAATAATAAACAAGGCACCTATAATCTGAAGTGATGTCATCTTTTCTCCGAGAAGCAATGCCGCAAATACTACCGCAGAGAGCGGTTCCAGATAGCCGCAAACTGCAATTGTCTGTACGGGAAGCTTGGACAGAGATGAAAAATACAAATAACAGCCAACTCCCGTGTTAACAAGTCCGAGCAAGATAATCCATGGCCAGGCCGCAGAAGGAACATGAATCACAAAATGTTGCTTAAATCCGACGAATACCGCAAGGGTAAAGAAACTAACTATCAGTTGAATCAAAGAGTTTTCCATGCCGGTGATGGTCTTCG
>JAQVYH010000088.1 GCA_029004515.1 Eubacteriales bacterium
TTTATTCCTGACATAGTAACACCTCCTATGGTATTATTCTACCATAGGAGGTGTCTTTTTTCTATTGTCCGTTTTTACTGGACCTGTTCAATAACTGCAATGCCTTTTGTTATGTTATTATTTACTGATTGATGCTGGATTAACAAGATTTTCGATTGAAAGAGAATCCTTAAGAGCGATAATCTTAATCGATTTAGCATTTGCAAGTTCCTCAGCTGTAAACTCAGCTGTGAGCGTTAATTCAGTACTTGCTGGAAGAACAGAGTTGTCAAGCTGCTTAATAAGCTTAACTGTGTTGTTATCTCCATATACAACTGCAATGACGCAAGCTGTCTGTGGTGATGGGCAAGCGATTCTGTTTCTCGCCTTAATGGTAGCTTTAACGGTTGCAACCCCATCAAAGCTTGAAATTGCGATACCATCCCCGTCAGTAAATGCTGGAGCTGAGTATGATGTATAAGGGTTGAATACTCTTGCCTGAAGAGGGATTGTAATATCTTTATATGTAATAGTTACAGGAACATTTGTACTCTGAACTGATGAGTCAAATCCTGAGATTGTAACTGCGCTATCAGATAAAGCAATAACTTCCTGTGTGCCGTTAGCCTTTGTCAATGTGATAGTACCTGCTGTTCTGTCAAATTCTTCACCGACAAGGTAAACCTTTCTTACATCTTCAGAGAGTACAGAGCTTATTACATCGTCACCGCCTTCGAGGACTTGAACGTTGAAGGATGTTTCTTTGCCTCCATATACAGCTGTGACTGTCTGACTACCAGGGCCTGCATTTGGATTAAAGCCACTGAATTTGATGTCGAGATCACTGATATCAGCTGTTCTTGATGTGCCATCCTTATAGTTGACTGTAGCAGAACCTTTGATATTGAAGTCTGTACCTTCATATATTGTTGTATTGGTTGGGTTTAATGTGAGCGATTCAACACCTGAATAGTTATCATACCAAACGGCTCTGATGTTGTCTACTATTGTGGCCTGGTCTGTACCGTTTGATGACTTGAAGAACATCATAACAACAGGTTCAAAGTCAGTTGTATATCCACCAATAATGTTATTGTATACCCAATCTACTGAGTCCATCTGCTGGTCAAATGATTCGCCAGTTGGTGTTGGTGCAAAATCAGCAATCGGAATAGTGACGGTTTTCCATATATTACCTGTAGATGGGAATGCTATATTACTTGATGATAATGTTGCTTTGTCAGATGCACGATAGTCAAGCTTGAACTGGATAGCGCCAGAGCCAGATGATTTATATCTGATTGAGATAGCATCTGCACCTTTAAGTCCATTAACTGTTGTACCGATGTTCGATGTGGAGTTGCCACCAGCCCAGCCACCTGTAAGAGCGGTCTGATGAGTACCGCTACCTGTTAATTGCCAACCTGTTGAAACGCCATCTTCACCGGCACCAGCAACAAATGATGTAGCACCACCGCTTGAATACCAGATAGAAGGTCTGTTACCATCGGCGAAGTTCATTTCTGAATAATATAATGCTGGTGCAGGACCTGCAATAATATCAATTGTATATGTTGTAGATACACCACTATATGAAACTGTGATCACCTGGTCCTGTGCAGGGCTAGATGAATCAAAGCCTTCAATCTTAGCATATCTGTCATAAAGCTTGATTGACGGCTGAATCATACCGTTCTTGTAGGGTGAGATATTACCATCATGATAGTTGAATGCTTCACCTACTGAATAAACTCTACGAGGTTTATTTACCGTGATACTGGTAATACCGGGAACTGAAAATTCCTGAACATTGATAGTGTAGGAGTATATTCTAGCACCATATGTTACTGTGACAGTCTTTTCACCGGCTGTTGCTGTGTCAAAGCCTGTTATTACAGAGTTAGGGTCATCAAGTTTTGCAAACTCTGGGTCCTTATCTGAGTATGTTGCCTGAATAAGACCTGTAGCGTAATCAAATGGATCACCTACGAAATATGATGTCTTTGGCTCGTTAACCTGAATTTCGGTAAGTGTTTCAGGTGCGAATGGAAGAACTTTTGCGTAGTATATCTCTGAGTTATTAAGGAATGTTACTGTCATTTTCATATTCTTTGATTCAGTAGTGCTATCCTTAATGGTCTTGTTGCTAAATCCGCTAACAGTTACGCGAGGGTCATTAAGAG
The DNA here is from genome assembly GCA_029004515.1 of Eubacteriales bacterium. Lineage (GTDB taxonomy): Bacteria > Bacillota > Clostridia > Monoglobales > UMGS1388 > UMGS1388. The sequence goes on from JAQVYH010000088.1 coordinate 2,163, forward strand.
AAACCACTTCACTAGGCTCTGTAGCATTGCCTCTGTAAACATTCAACTTACCAGTTTCATAATCAAAGTTATCATAATACTGGAAGTATTCTTTCTTAGGCTGCTCTGCCCATTCAATCTTTGTTACCATTTCGTCTTCATACCAATTTACACCGATAGTATCAAGTGTCATTGACTTTGAATCGCCCTGATTAAGTCCTTCTATCTTCATAAGAACAACAGGCTCAAAGTTTGATGTATAAGCACCATAAATGTTCTGCCACCAGAGGTCTTCAAGTTCTGTACCTGTTGCAAAGTCACTCATTTTGAACTTGTATGTAGCCCACTCTCCATTAGAAGACGGAATTGAAACGGTGTTTGTTGAGAGTGTTGGCTTTTTGGAAGCTCTGAATTCAAGAATAAGCTTGATTTTAAAGCCCGATTGGCTATTATATCTCAGGAAGAATTCTGATGCGTCAACAAAACCCTTTGTCTTACCAATTGTATTACCATCAGGGTCCTTATGAGTTATTGTTGAAGCAACAAAGCCACCTACATTAAGTGAGAAGTTGGCACCACCACCATTTGAGCCACCTGTAAGTACCCACGCTGTCTTGCCATCTTCACCAGCTCCTTCAACCTTTGCTGCACTAGTGCCATTGAATGTACCCCAGTTATCAGGGCCACTTGTTGTTAATGAGAAGATTGGTACTCTATCTAATACCTTTAATGTAGTTACAGCAGAAGTTGTAACTTCACCAAGAGCGTTGTAACCCTTTGATGTAATTGAGTAATCACCCATTTCTGAAGGCGTCCACATTACCTGATATGGAGCTGCTGTGCTTTCTCCAACAAGATTATCATTAACATAGAATTCTACCTTAGTGATAGTAGTGTTATCGCATACTGCTGTTGCAGCAAGCTTAAATTCTTTGTTAATTGCTATTTCCTGACCATTGTTTATAGGAGAGGTAATAGTAACTGTTGGAGCAGTAACAGGAATTCTTACAGCGTCAGTAAGCTGCACTGACGCTGGCTTACCTTCGTTATAGTCAACTCCCGCATTTCTTGGAGTTATTGTTGCTCTGATGTATTTACCATTATCTGCAGTAACTATAGTGTAGGTAGATGGAGCTGCTGCAGAGCAAGCTTCTGTCTTAATTGTAGTAACGTTTGCTGAAAAGTCAGCTACAGTACTGCTTTCCCATACTGTAGTTGATCCACTTTCTTCTCTGTTTTCTGGGTCAAAATATGTATATGTAGTAGAAAGAGTATCGCCTACAAGGTTAAGTCCATTAAGTACAGGAGTGTATGCCTTAGGGCTACCCTTTGTAAAAACGAATGTTGATGTTGCTGGTAATTTAGCTTTCCATGCAGCATCATAGCCATCGCCTTCGCCTGGGCATGTTACTGTAAGCACTCCAGCCTTTGAGAATGCACTTGTATCGACTGTTGGAGCAGTAAGCTGTGTGAAAACTACATTAGTAAGATTTGAACATTCTAGGAAATCATTTTTTCTTATGTATGCAAGATTTGCAGGAAATTCAATAGATGTAAGAGCCTTACAACCTCTGAATGTAGAACCGCCACTATTTGTGTCTGTCATTGTAGAAGGAAGTTTTATTGATGTTAGGCTAGTACAGTTTCTAAACACTTCAGTATTAGAAAAGTTAATAGTTCCCTCTGGAATTTCGATTTCTGTAAGCTTTGTACAGTTATAGAAAGCACCCTTACCATAGTAGGTAAGACTGTCTGGAAGGTCGATATTTACAATACCGCTATTTGAAAAGCCATATTCATTAACCTTTGTTAATGTTGAAGGAAGATTCAGGGTTGTAAGAGCAGTAGAGTTAAAGAAAGCATACTTATTGATTGTTGTAATGCCCTCTGAAACAATAACCTCTGTAACCGCTTCGTTCTTTACAGTGCTGCTTGTGCTTGTATAAGCCACGCCTGCAAGAATACCGCTTGATACGGTTTTGATGTGGATATCTCCCCCTGATGTTTTTACAATAGAAGGAATTACTACTTTAGATGCAGTAATATTTTGATTAGCAACTGGGCCAATTTCGTCACCGAGAAGCATAAAGCTATAGCCATCAGTTACATTGGTCAAAATGCCTGTTCCCTCATCGTAGGTTGCGTTTTCCCAGCCTTCGTCTGCGACAACATCTATAACAATACTTTCAGCTGCTACAGATATTCCGCATAATAATGAAGCCATCATTGCGAAGGTGAGAATAATTGATAAAAATCTTTTCATGTTCGTACCCCTCTCATCATAATTTTCTATTATAATAATAGCAAAAATCAACAACTTTGTCAAATGAAATTCAAGAAAATTTGCGCAAAATCCCCTTGAATTTTAGTTATAGTTATAATAATGCAATTATATAATACCTTTTCACTTGTTTTCATTAATAAACTGTTCAAGTATTTCTGCCGCGTCACCTACAGCTTTTACACAGCAAGCGTGATGTCCGTAATACTCGGGCGTGCGTTCCCCTGGAGTTGGGTCGCTATTTTCTTCTTCAAGCTGCAAAAGCTCCCTGCATATAATAGTTTGATTTTCGATGCGAAATCTATTGGCAATGTCTTGAACCTTTTTGTAAAGCTCCATCTTGACCAGATCGTCACCTGCCTCATCATATCCGTAGAGCATGCTAACTACCATAAACATACCACTTACAGCACCGCAAACCTCACGAAGTCTGCCCATTCCGCCTCCAAAGCCGGAGGAAATCTTCAACGCTGTGTTTTCGTCGAATCCGGTTTCGTCGCAGAATGCTGCAAAAACTGATTGAGCACAATTGTATCCATTCAAGAATAAACTTTGTGATTTTTCTCTCTTTGTCATATCTATTACTCCTTATAAATCCTTCATAATATCTGCAAGGTCATTTAGCCATTCGCCCTTATAATCCTCGATATTACCAAAGTCACAGGACTTTGATATTTCAGGGTCTATTGGAATTCTCGCAATGTTAGGGATACCATACTTTGATGCAATTTCTTCAAGATGGCTTTCACCGTAAATGCTGTGCGTTTTGCCACAGTCGGGGCATTCAAAGTATGAAAGGTTTTCTACAATACCAAGTATAGGTATATCCATAAGGTCCGCCATCTTAACAGCCTTTTCAACGATCATAGAAACTAGCTCCTGAGGGGATGTTACAATGATAATTGCATCCACAGGCAGTGATTGGAACACTGTAAGAGGTACATCACCTGTCCCTGGAGGCATATCTACAAACATAAAATCAATATCTTTCCAGATAACATCTGTCCAGAACTGTTTAACTGCTCCTGCAATAACAGGACCTCTCCATACAACAGGGTCTGTTTCACTTGCAAGTAAGAGATTGAGTGACATTATATCTATGCCGGTTTTTGTCTTTGCAGGGATAAGTCCGTCTTCAGTTCCTGACGCTCTTGTGTGAATACCAAAAGCCTTTGGAATAGACGGACCTGTTATATCTGCATCTAGTATTGCAGCGTGTTTGCCGAGCCTTTGCATATTAACGGCAATCATTGATGTAACAAGTGACTTACCAACGCCACCTTTACCACTTACAATAGCAACAACCTTTTTGATGCTTGAATCTTTGTGTGGCTGTTCTAATAAACTTTGTAGCTGCTGCCTTTCACCACAGCTTTCACCGCAGCTTGAACAATCATGTGTACATTCGCTCATTGTGTATATCATTCCTTTTATTAATTATAGATTTGTATAATATTATATCACATTTATATTATAACTCAATAGCTTTGCTTTGCTAAATACTCTTCAACTTCGTCTCTTGTTGGTATAGAACTGCTTGCACCTTTCCTACTTACTGTGATGGATGAGGCTGCAGTTGCATATACGATACGCTCCTTAATATCAAGGTCACATCTTATGGTGTATGCACCTATAAATGTATCCCCTGCGGCGGTACTGTCAACAACATCCGCCTTAAATGCAGGTTGATGTATGATTTCATCGCCATCATTATAAATACTGCCATCACCGCCCAGCGTAATGATTGCTTGTTCTATTCCCATTGATTTAAGCTTGTTTATACACTCTTTTCCATTTTCTTTTGTATCAGGGTAAGTCCCTGTTATAAATTCAGCTTCGGTTTCATTAAGGATAATCACATCTGTATTGTCTGTAAGCTCTTTTGGTAGTGCTATTATAGGTGCGGGGTTGAGTATTACTTTGACATTATGGCGTTTTGCAACTTGTGCGGCGTATGTAACAGTTTCCATAGGAATCTCCAATTGCATAATCACAGCATCAGCGGATTTTATTAATCCTTCATTTTTATCTATGATTTCTTTTGTTATCATTCCGTTTGCACCACTATCAAGGACGATACAATTATCACCACCTGCAACGGTTATTACCGCAACCCCTGTGTTTACGCTTACCTTTTCAATATAGGTTGTAGATACATTACCTGTTTTGAGGTTGCCTAAAGCCATCTCTCCATTAGCATCATTACCAACTGCACCAATGAATGAAACATCTCCGCCAAGCTTTGCTGCTGCAATAGCTTGATTCGCTCCCTTTCCACCACAATTAACAGAGAAGCCGCTGCCATTAATTGTTTCACCAATGCGAGGAAGACGCTCTGTATTTATAACTAAATCAGTGTTGATACTTCCTATAACTACGATTTTCATATATATCACTCCAGTCATTCTAAATTTTATCATATTTTTGTTGGTAAATCAATGATATTTTTTTGACTTTGATATTTTGCTATGTTATACTTTACACAGGAAAATTATTCTGATTTATGCTAATTGGAGGAATGAAAAAGTGAATAAACCACAATGGATTTGGTCATATGGAGATTTTGAATTATATCAGCATATAAAGATGTCCTTGCAAAGAGAGGCAAGAGGAGGATTTGAACTCCCGTGCTGGAAGCTTTATCCACCATATCCTGTAGCTGTCCTTGGTAAGGATGTTGAAGTGGAAAAGGATGAAGAGGTTTTTGCTACTGTTGACGGAGTTGGTCAATGGAGAATCGATGGTTGTCGTTATGGACTCGAAAGGCCTGTTACTCTTACCAAAGGTCATCATTTTGTTGAAATCATTGTTGGTAATCAGCATGGCGTTCCTGCAGTGTTCATTGAGGGAGAAACTGTCATTAGTGACACCACATGGCGCTCATATGATATGGGATGTAATTACCAGATGCCTACAGGTAGCTTTGAAATGTATGATAAGAATCTTAAACCATCTGACTATGAGCTTCCTTGCACACCTATCAAGGCAGAAAGCATTCAAGAGATTGATACTGGTATAATTGTCGATTTTGGTAAGGAAACTTTTATCAAGTTTGTTCTCGAAGGTTTTAATGTTGGTACAGAGCTTAAGATTTGTTATGGTGAGAGCATTGAGGAATCGAATGATTACGACCATGCACCTATAAGAGAGACTATAACAGTTGATATAGATAATATGATTCGCCCTGCAAGAGCTTGCAGGTATGTAAGAATTGATGGTGAAATATCCGGTACTGTTTCGGCTCTTTATGAATATCTTCCACTCACTATGCGAGGTAAATTCACCTGTGACGATGAGCTTATAAACAAGATATATGATGTTTCTGAATACACCCTCAGGCTTAACTCCAGAATGTTTTTACAGGATGGAATCAAGCGTGATAGATGGGTGTGGTCAGGGGATGCATATCAGTCATATTTTGCCGACTATTATAGCTACTTTGATTTTCCCCTTGTCGAGCGTACAATGATTGCACTTCGTGGCGGAGACCCAATATTTAAGCATATTAATACTATTGTTGATTATTCCTTCTATTGGATAATAGCCTTTAAGAATCACTATCTTTATACTGGTGATTTACGAGTTATAAAGAACAATTATGATAATATTATCTCACTTATGCAGTTCTGTATATCAAGAGCTAATGAAGACGGACTAATCGAAGGTCTTTTTGGTGATTGGGTGTTTATCGATTGGGCAGATATGGAAAAAGATGGCGCTCTTTGTGCTATGCAGATGCTCTATTGCAAGGCTTTGGAAGCTACAGCTTACTTTGGCGAGCTTTTAGGCGATGCATCAGCCACTAAGTATGCTGATTTGGCAAAGGATGTAAAAGGCAAGATATATTCTTATTATTGGAACAAAGAGAAGGGAGCGTTTGTTACTACATATAAAGATGGCAAGCCATCACAGCAGATTCGTCGCCATGCTAACCTCTTTGCTATTATATTTGATTTTGCAGATGAAGAAACAATTAAATCAATTGTAACTAATGTTATAGAAAATGACGATGTGCCTCAAATAACAACACCATACTTTAAGTATTATGAGCTTGAAGCTCTTTGTATGGTGGGTAATACTAAGGAGGTCATGAAAAGACTCCGTAGTTATTGGGGCGGAATGCTTGATCTTGGGGCAACCACCTTTTGGGAGGAATATGACCCAACTCTATCTGGCGCAGAGCACTATGCAATGTATGGACAGCCTTATGACAAGAGCCTATGTCATGCTTGGGGTGCTAGTCCTATCTATATTTTGGGTAGATATTGCCTTGGTGTTTATCCTACAAGCCCTGCTTATAAAACATTTGAGGTTAAGCCTGATACCTTTGGATTAAATAATATCTCAGGCAGTGTCCCAACTCCGGATGGAGATATCGCAATAGAAATAGAAGATGGCATTGCCAATGTTTTAACAACCCTTTCTGGTGGTACATTTATTAAACCTAATGGTGAAAGATGCAGGGTACAGCCAAATGTTGTAAATAGGTTTGAGATGTAAATATAAGCTAATCACTATTCTTAAAAGTGTTTTTAGTCCCATTGTGTTTTTCATAGAGAACAAACAAAAGCTAAAAAATCTTGTTAGAATAAAAAAAGCAACCAGACCAGTGAACCGACATCACCAATTGATGCCCGTTATGGAATGGATGCTCCTATAGTGGGGCAGTCCGTAACATCGGACGCAACCACCACTAATAATAGTATATTTCCAAAATCAAAATATGTCAATAACGAATTTTACGATGACACAAAACACAATAGAACCGTCCCCCTGTCTTTATAAACACTCCTGATTTAATGGAGGTAGCCAGACAAATTAATAGTCTTATAAAATAAAATCACTAGTAATAGACCTCTTGTAAAGTAGCATATAAAACTTCGATTTTCTTACAAGAGGTCTATTATACATAATATTGGAGGTTGCTATGTATAAAGGCTTAAAACACTTTTTTTGCGAACCGAACAAGATAATATTATATATCAATATTGCAGTTATATTGATTTATTTTGTCTGCCTTTTCTTTGGGTACGCAATTTGGTCAAAATCAGCCGGTGAGTTGGTTTTTAGAGTTGCAAAGTATATCATAGCCATAGTTGTTTTGAATGTGGGGGTATTATTGCTTTGTATATTTATGAAAAATAATACCTTTTCACTCATTGCTAATTGGGGTGCTTTGTTGCTATTTGGAGTTGTATTAGTGATGATATATCAAGCTAAATTATTTTCTGTATCATTTTTAGAGTGTATTTATTATGTTTTGCTTTTGGCTGTTTCTGTTGGCAATACAATAAAATAATTATTAAAAGGTGAATAACACACAAATTCTGTCTTCCGCCGTAAACACAGGGACGTGCAAATAGGGACGTGCAAATAGGGAC
>JAQVYH010000089.1 GCA_029004515.1 Eubacteriales bacterium
GAAAGATTACAACTAAAAACAAAACTGACTCCGTTAGAAAAACGAAATCAGTTTGTCGCTTAAAATTTAATTTTTGCCTACCATGAGGTCTGTTTTTGTACTGTCCGCACAAACTGGTGCAGTTCAGCACTTGCATAGCTTCTTTTTTGTTGATTATAAATTACTATTAAATATTATTGCTTTTCAACGCCGATTGAAACATCCTCACTATTAATCTTCCAACTCTTTGATGTAGCACAATCTGCATCGTAAACAACTTCTAAAGCAAGAACATCACCTTTGATTTCTTCTTCATTCTTCTGGATAATGCCCTTAACCTTGTCATTGTTATTTACATAAACCTTGATGTTATCCATAACCTCAAAGTCTGAGTCCTTACGCATTGTCTGAATCTTACTGATAATTTCTCTTACGAAACCTTCTTCAATAAGCTCATCGGTAAGGTTGGTATCAATAACAACTGTGATGCCGTAATCTGTGAGTGATTCAAAGCCAGGCATCTGTGCAGTTTCGATGAGGAGGTCCTCATTTGTAAGAGCCTCATCGTTGCCATTAACATTTATTGTAAGCGTACCCTTTTCTGTAAGCTCATCCATTGCTGCGTTGCCATCAAGCTCTGCAAGAATATCTCTTACAACACCTATGTCTTTACCAAATCTTCTACCTAAGGTCTTAAGCTGTGGCTTGAAGCTGAATGAGCTGGACGACTTAACATCACTTGTAAATTCAACAAGCTTAACATTAAGCTCATCTTCGATAATTTCTTTATAGAAATCTGGAAGATCACAGCCCTTTACAAACATCTTGCCGATAGGCTGTCTGTTCTTGATTGCGGCAGAGTTTCTGCAAGCTCTACCAAGTACAACGATATCAAGAACCAGCTTCATCTTATCTTCAAGGTCTTTATCAATAAGTTTTTCATCATATGCAGGGAAGTCGCAAAGGTGAACGCTCTCTGGAGCATTCTTGTCGATTGAACAAACAAGGTTGCGATAGATATCCTCTGTCATAAATGGAATCATAGGAGCAGCTGTCTTTGCAAGAGTTACTAGAACTGTGTAGAGAGTCATATAAGCATTAATCTTATCCTGTGTCATATCAGGACCCCAGAATCTCTCTCTGCTGCGTCTTACATACCAATTACTTACATCATCAACAAAATCCTGAAGGATTCTTGCTGTTTCAGTAATCTTATAGTTTTCAAGATTATCGTCAACTGTCTTAACAAGTGTATTAAGTCTTGAAAGAACCCACTTATCCATTACAGAAAGCTTGTCATATTCAAGAGTATATTTTGTAGCATCAAAATTATCGATATTTGCATAGAGTACAAAGAATGCATATGTGTTCCATAGTGTACCCATAAACTTTCTTCTGCCCTCTGTAACAGCACCGTCGTGGAATCTGTTTGGGAGCCAAGGAGCACTATTTGAATAGAAGTACCAGCGGATAGCATCTGCACCATGTGTATCGAGTGCATCAAATGGGTCTACTGCGTTACCCTTTGACTTGGACATCTTCTGACCATTTTCATCCTGTACATGACCAAGAACGATAACATTCTTATATGGTGCTTCATCAAAGATAAGTGTTGAAATAGCAAGGAGGGAGTAGAACCAACCTCTTGTCTGGTCAACAGCTTCACTAATGAAGTTTGCTGGGAAGTTCTGTTTAAATACTTCCTTGTTTTCAAACGGATAGTGCCACTGTGCAAATGGCATTGCACCTGAATCAAACCAGCAGTCAATAACTTCTTTAACTCTTGACATCTGCTCGCCACACTCAGGACACTTGATTGTAACTGCATCAATATATGGTCTGTGAAGCTCAATATCATCAGGACAATTATCTGACATTTCCTTAAGCTCTGCAATTGAGCCGATAGCGTGTTTATGTCCACATTCACATTCCCAGACATTAAGTGGTGTACCCCAATATCTGTCACGGCTGATGCCCCAATCCTGTACATTCTTGATCCAATCGCCAAATCTGCCTGTACCGATTGTTTCAGGAATCCAGTTGATTTTGTTGTTATTCTTTATAAGGTTATCTCTTACTGCTGTCATCTTGATAAACCAAGACTCTCTTGCATAGTAGATAAGAGGGGTATCACATCTCCAACAGAATGGATAGTCATGTTCAAACTTTGGTGCATCAAAGAGAAGACCTCTTGATTCAAGGTCTACAAGCACCTTAGGGTCAGCATCCTTTACAAAGATTCCCGCAAATGGAGTTTCCTGTGTAAGGTTACCCTGTGCATCAACAAACTGAACAAATGGAAGGTCATACTTTCTGCCAACACGAGCATCATCTTCACCGAATGCAGGCGCTGTGTGTACGATACCTGTACCATCTGACATTGTAACATAATCATCACAAGTGATGTAGTGACCCTTCTTGCCCTGCTTTTCACAAACAGGTTTTACAAAGTCAAAGAGAGGCTCGTATTCTTTGCCTTCAAGGTCTGTGCCCTTATATGTTTCGAGAACTTCATATGCGTTGCTGCCTTCCTCGGCAAGCTTGCCAAGAACCCTGTCAAGAAGCGCCTCTGCCATATAATAAGTGTAACCATCAACAGCCTTTACCTTACAATAGGTATCGTGTGGGTTAACACAAAGAGCAACATTTGATGGAAGTGTCCAAGGTGTTGTTGTCCATGCAAGGAAGTATGCATCTTCACCAATAACCTTGAATCTAACAACTGCTGAACGCTCTTTAACAAGCTTATATCCCTGCGCAACCTCGTGACTTGAAAGCGGTGTTCCGCATCTTGGGCAATAAGGAACAATTTTGAATCCCTTGTAGAGAAGCTCCTTTTCCCAAATCTGCTTAAGAGCCCACCATTCGGACTCGATAAAGTCATTGTGGTATGTTACATATGGATCATTCATATCAGCCCAGAAACCAACTGTTGCTGAAAAATCTTCCCACATACCCTTATATTTCCATACGCTCTCTTTACATTTCTGAATAAATGGTTCAAGTCCGTATGCTTCAATCTGCTCCTTACCGTTGATACCTACAAGCTTTTCAACTTCAAGCTCAACAGGAAGTCCATGTGTGTCCCAACCAGCCTTGCGAAGAACTCTGTAGCCCTTCATTGAGCGGTAACGGGGGATCATATCCTTAATAACACGAGTGAGTACGTGTCCAATATGAGGCTTGCCGTTAGCTGTTGGCGGGCCATCATAGAATGTGTATGTTTCGCCCTCTCCTCTGATATCAATACTCTTTTTGAAAATGTCATTGTCTTTCCAGAACTTTTCAACCTGTTTTTCTCTCTCGACAAAGTTCAGGTCAGTGGAAACCTTATTGTACATTTTCTAAACCTCCTTAAAATATTAAAAAAATCTTCGCCCTTTAATAGGACGAAGATATCGTTTAACCACCCATTAAAAAGCATACAGTCATATGCCTCTCGCTCACGGGGAGAAACCCGTCTGCACTTACTTGTTGCGCATCGCAACTTTCACCACAGCAACTCGGAAGGGATATTCACCTAAGACTACTCATTATCTGCCTCGCACCATCGCAGATTCGCTCATAATATTTCGCTCAAAGGCTACTGTCTTCGTCATGGTCTTTGTCATATTAAATTGACCAAAATACATTTTAACATATAAAAACAATTTTGTCACTACTTTTTGGTAAAATTATTTTGAAGATGCATAATAAGCAAATAAATATAACATATTGATAGAAACTGTTGCGAGCTATAGACAGATCACATTGTGAATAGAGTAATGCATAATTAAAAGTTATTAGCAAGTCATCTAACATTGTTATTATGGCAAATCACAAGTGGTTATATGTAATTCTTAGTTAAAATTATTATTAAACCGATTTAATGTCAAAAAATGAGAAACAAAATAAAGCTTATTTTACACATCTTTTTTATGATATCTTACTAATAAAAAAATTCTTCGTATTTTATTTGCAAAATTATAGAAAAAGGTGTATAATATACACTGTATGATTATGATTAGGGTAAGGAGTAGTGTGATGATGATTAATGAGAAGATACATACCCCCGATGGTGTTAATGATTCACTCCCAAAACAGTGTGCATTAAAGAGTAAGACTCTACATAGCATAGCCGATGTTTATAAGAGCTATGGGTATTTTGAAATACAAACACCTACATATGAATATATTAATGTTCTTTCTGGTAGTGATAAGCAGGATCTTATTAAGTTTATTGATACAAAAGGTAATATTCTTGCACTTCGTCCTGACCTTACAACAGGTATCGCAAGAGTGGCTGCTACCAAGATGAGCCATAAGAAGTTCCCCTTAAGGGTTTTTTATACTGGAAGTGCATTTGCTATGAGCAGTGCATATCAGGGAGCTCTACAGAATGAGTTTACCCAGACTGGTATCGAGTGTCTTGGTACAACATCACTTGAGGCAGACGCCGAGGTTATCGTTGCGACGATTGAAGCGGTTCTTTCAACTGGGGTAACAGACTTCCAGCTTGAAATAGGTCATGCAGACTATTTTAAGGGACTTATGGAGCAGGCAGGCTTTGATAAGGAGCAGACAGAATCTATGCGCCAGCTTGTTGATAGAAAGAGCTTTGTTGGTGTTGCAGAGCTTGTAGATAATTGTCCGATTGATAAAGAGCTTAAAAATACGATTCTTAATCTTCCAAATTCATTTGGCGGCATTGAGGTTCTAAACAGTCAGAAGGGTCTTGGTGAAAAGGCTTCGAAAGCTCTTGATGATATAAAGAGGGTTTATGAGATTATCTATGATTATGGATATCAGGATTATATCTCTATCGACCTTGGTATGGTACAAAAGCTTAATTATTATACAGGTATTATAGTTAAAGGTTTTGCCGGTGGAATGGGATTCCCAATCTGCGGTGGAGGTAGATATGATAATCTTATTGGTGAGTTTGGAGTATCAATCCCTGCAACGGGTATTGCTATCGGAGTTGAAAGACTTCTCAACCTTTGCGAAAATAATGAGAGAACATCTGCTGAGACAATTGTGTGCTATGATGAAGGAAAAAGAGCAGATGCAATTAAGGTAAGTCGTGGGCTTCGCTCAAACGGGGTTATTACTCAGATGTGGGTTGATGAAATTTCAGATGTTATGGATTATGCAACCAAGCATGATGTTTGTGGCGTTGCTTATGTTACTGATAACGGAGTTGAGATTACCAATGTCCAGACGGGTGAAAAGATCTCTGTGCAGGCTAGTGATTTGATTGGCGGTGAAGTGTAATGGAATATTTAACAGTTGCCCTTGCAAAGGGTCGTCTTGCGGAGCTTTCCATAGATATATTTGAACAGATTGGTCTTGATTGTGCCGAGATGCGCGAAAAGTCAAGAAAGCTTATTTTTACAGATGAGAAGAACAAGATTAAATTCTTCCTTGTTAAAGCAAGTGATGTTCCGGTTTATGTAGAATACGGTGCGGCAGATATCGGTATTGTTGGTAGAGATACAATCCTTGAGGAAGGCAGAAACTTATATGAGGTTTTAGACCTTGGTTTTGGTGCTTGCTATATGGCAGTAGCGGCAAAAAGTGGCTTCAAACAGGACGATTTATCCAATAAAAACCTCGTGCGTGTTGCATCGAAATATCCTGCAATCGCAAAGGACTTTTTCCATACAGTTAAAGGACAGAATGTTGAAATAATCAAGCTTAATGGTTCTGTTGAGCTTGCGCCTCTTGTTGGACTTTCAGATGTTATCGTTGATATCGTTGAGAGCGGCAAAACTCTTGTTGAAAATGGGATGGAGGTTATTGAAAAGGTGTGTGACTTAAGTGCTCGCCTTGTGGTTAACCGTGTTAGTATGAAGGTTGAAAGAGATAGAATTATGAACATCGTTGCCGGTATGAAAGGCATTATAGAAAAAGAAAGAGACTAAAATATGATTACAATAATTGACTATGGCGCAGGTAACTTGTCAAGCGTTGACAAGGCATGTAAGTATTTGGGATATGAAACAGAGATTACCTCTGATATTAATAAGATTCTCTCTGCAACAAAGCTTATTCTCCCGGGAGTGGGTAGCTGTGGAGATGCTATGGCGATGCTTAAAAGTTCAGGTATAGCTAATGCTGTTAAAAAGCAGATAGCAAGCGGTACTCCGCTTCTTGGAATATGTCTTGGTATGCAGATGCTCTTTGATTATAGCGAAGAGGGTGAGGCAGACTGCCTTAGTATGGTTGAGGGTGATATAAAAAGGTTCCCTGATGATATGGGACTTAAGGTTCCGCAGATTGGCTGGAACTCTATCACACCAAATAAAACCTCAAGACTTTTTGAGGGAATAGAAGAAGGAAGCTTTGTATATTTTGTTCATTCATATTATGCCCATTGCAATAATCAAGCTGATAGCGCTGCAAAAGCTGAATATGGAATAGAATTTGATGTGGCAATAGAAAAGGGAAACCTTTTTGCCACCCAGTTCCACCCTGAAAAAAGTGGAGATACAGGTCTTAAAATACTTGATAACTTTTTGAAACTATAATCTTGAAAGGACACAGCCTAATATGACAATATATCCTGCAATTGATATGCTTGGCGGTAAGTGTGTAAGACTTTGCCAGGGTGATTACAACGAAAGTACAATATATCATGATAGCCCAGCCCATGCTGCTAAGGAATGGGAGGACAAGGGCGCAGAGTGGATTCATCTTGTGGACCTTGATGGTGCAAAGGCGAAAAAGCCTGTTAATCTTGAAGCAATCAAGGCTGTTAGAGAAGCGGTGAAATGCAAGCTTGAGCTTGGCGGTGGAATCCGTTGTGAGGAGGATATAAGGCTTCTCCTTGATATGGGGATTGACAGAGTTATCCTTGGCACAGCCGCTGTAACTAATCCTTTCTTTATGTATCAGATGGCACAGAAATATGGTGATAAAATCGCAGTTGGTCTTGATGCAAAGGATAACAAGGTTGCAACTAACGGTTGGCTTGAAACAGATACTCAAGATGTATTTGAATATGCCGAGTTTATGGAGAAAATCGGTGTTAGGACAATTATCTTTACTGATATTGCAACAGATGGGATGCTTTCAGGACCAAATCTTGAGGCAATGGACAAGATGCGCAAAACTTGTAAAACTATGAATGTTATTGCATCAGGTGGAGTAAGTTGTCTTGATGATATTGTTCAGCTTAAAAATGTAGGTGTTGACGGAGTAATTGCCGGTAAGGCACTTTATACAAATAATCTTAGTCTGGAGGACGCTATTAATGTTGGCTAAAAGAATTATCCCTTGCCTCGATGTTAATAACGGACGAGTGGTTAAGGGTGTGAATTTTGTTAATTTAAGGGACGCAGGTGATCCTGTTGAAATTGCCTCTGTCTATGACAAGGCAGGTGCAGATGAGCTTGTATTTCTTGATATAACCGCATCTAGTGATTCAAGGAGTATCGTCCTTGATATGGTAAAGAGAGTGGCGCAGACTGTGTTTATTCCCTTTACAGTTGGCGGTGGTATTCGTACAGTTGATGATTTTCGTGTAATATTAAAAGAGGGTGCAGATAAAATATCTGTCAATTCAGCAGCAATTAAACGCCCAGAGCTTATTGCTGAAGCGGCCGATAGATTCGGAAATCAATGTGTTGTCCTTGCTATTGATGCCAAGCGCAAAGAGGATGGCAAGTGGACAGTTTACCTTAATGGTGGACGAGTTGACACAGGGATTGATGCAGTAGAGTGGGCAAAAGAGGGCGCAAGACTTGGCGCAGGTGAGATCCTTCTTACAAGTATGGATTGTGATGGTACAAAGGCTGGATTTGACAACCAGCTTACAAGGGCAGTAAGTGATAGTGTTAATATTCCTGTTATTGCATCAGGAGGTGCCGGAAATATGGAGCATTTTTACGATACACTCACCGAGGGTGGCGCAGATGCGGCACTTGCGGCGTCTCTTTTCCATTACAAAGAGATGGAGATTATGGACCTTAAGCATTATCTTGATGATAAAGGAATTCCTGTAAGAATTTGAAAGGACTGTTGTATAAAATGAGTATAATTTCAGAAGTAAAGTTTGACGAAAAGGGTCTTGTTCCTGCAATTGCACAGGATGCAAAAACAAAGCAGGTTCTCATGATGGCTTATATGAATAAAGAAAGCCTTGAAAAGACCATAGAAACAGGTAAGGCTACATATTTTAGCCGCAGCAGAAATAAGCTGTGGACAAAGGGAGAAGAAAGTGGACATTTCCAGTTTGTAAAGGATATGTATCTTGATTGCGATGGGGATACACTTCTTCTTGAAGTTGAACAACTTGGTGCAGCTTGTCATACAAATAACTATTCTTGCTTCTATCGTAAGGCTGATGGACAGGAACTTACCGAGATTGATACAGCAGAGCGTCCTGTAGGACAGATTTTATATGAGCTTTATGATGTTATAAGTGACAGACTTGAAAATCCAAAGGAAGGTTCTTACACTAACTACCTATTTGACAAGGGAATTGATAAGATTCTCAAAAAGGTTGGAGAAGAAGCTGTTGAGGTTGTTATCGCAGCTAAGGATGATGATAAGGATGCAATTCAGTATGAGGTTGCAGATCTTTTATTCCACCTTTGGGTTATGCTTAAGCAAACAGGTATTGAGCCTGATGATATTTTCTATGAATTAAAATTCAGAAGATAGGAAGCGTAGGGATGCAGTTCAATAATTTTGCAGAAATTTTTGAAAACTCCACAGGTATACAGACGGTCACTAAAGGACAACCCTTTAAGTGCGGTATGTGCAGTATCTTAAATGATGCAACAGGTATGAATGTTGACTGTGCTCAGGTGGTTGAAAACAGCTGTAGTCAGGCTAATCGCTTTGGTGGTAAATATATTACCTTCTGCCCATATGGACTTGTTCATTTTGCAACAAGCAGCTATGCAGGAGGTGGATTTCTCCTTGTACCAAGAGATGACTTTTTTGAAGAGGAAATCTGCGTAAAATACAACTTGACCAATGAGCAAAAGCAGGATATTCAGATGGTCATCGATGATATTCCATACATTCAGCCACATCGCGTTAGTTGCCTTTCAGCACTTCTGTCTATGGTTCAGGAGAAGGTCGATGGTGTCGAAGCCAAAGATAATTTACAAAAATTATCACAGCTTTCTGATTCTATCGAAACTGCAAAGATAACTAAGAATACCTATCCTATTGATACGGAAAATCAGCTTCTTATGGCGGTTTCTGATGGAAACAAGGCAGAGGCGAAGAAACTTCTTAATGATATGTGCGGACACATCTTTGTTTCAGCCGGTGGAGATTTGGAAATTGTTAAGGCAAGAGTTTTAGAGCTTATTGTTGTTCTATCTCGAGGTGCAATCTCAGGTGGAGCAGTTGACAGTAAGATTTTTGATATGAACTTTAACTTTATAAATAAAATCACTCATTTTGACAACACAGAAGAACTTGTATTTTGGTTCTGGGAGGTTTTTGGTGAGTATATGGATTCTATCTCAACTCTTGGCGATATCCGCCATAGGGATGCGATAGAAAAGGCAGTAGACTATATTAATGATAATCTTGATGATAAGCTGACCCTTGAGCGGGTTGCAGAGCATGTTTACCTCAGCACTACATATTTTAGTAGAGTTTTCAATCAGGAGATGGGGCAGAGCTTCAATGGATATCTTAATAAAGTGCGAATTGACAAGGCAAAGGCACTACTGCTTCATGGAGATAAAACCCTTGCAGATATTTCTGCAACAGTGGGCTTTATTGATCAGTCGTACTTTACAAAAGTGTTTAAGAAATATACAGGTATGACCCCTAACGAGTTCAAGACTAAAAAGAACAAAT
>JAQVYH010000090.1 GCA_029004515.1 Eubacteriales bacterium
TCCTCCAAATGGAGCTGCCTGCAAGGCAAGCAAATATCTTGCTCGAAGGTCAGGATCTGTTTCCTCATCCACACCCAGGACAACAACACCCTCATATCCCACCCAGTCAGTAGGAATATCTGTAAGAATCGCGGATGTAAGACCTGAAATATAGGATATTGGAGTCAATGTTCCTGCATAGGTATTTCCAATAGACCCGGGAGTCTCGCAGATCATAGAATAGTAATGTCCTACCACAAACGCTTGGACCGTATAGTTTATGCCACTTATGCTAAAACGACTGCCTAGAGGAACAGCAACGTTGAATTCCCCAACACGCACAGCATTTACAGCTGACCGCCTTACTATGCCCAATTCACCGACCCGTAGGTCCAAATAAGCACCTGTTGCAGTTGTTGCATATGTCATATTGATTAAATTCTGCAATTCGATGTATAGTTCAGCAAGTTCATAGCAGGCGGGAGCAAGTGCATCATAGATTATGCTTCCTTCGCGTTTATCAACTGCATTTGATACACGTGCAAGTGCTCTATTAAGAATATTTATGTATGTTTGATTATCATAAACACCCATTATATTGCCACCTCCATTTCTGTACTAATTTTACCATAAATTGAAAATACATCAAAAGAAACTTGCATTGAGTCTAAATTAGTCTTTTTAAAAACATAATTAATAATTTTTGTTATGCGATTGTCAACCAGAAGTGCTTCATTAATAATTCTTGGCAATTCTGCCACAATGTAGTCATAATCTTTCCCAATCAATCCTTCAAGTTCAACACCATATTGTCCTGTGTAAATTACTTGTGAATAACGTTCGGTGCTAAGAAGTAACCTGACCATTTGCAATATTGCTTCTTGATTTGTTATTCTACCAACTACTTGATTTAAGTCAAAATCAATACGATATGTAAGTGAGGATTGCAATACTTCTCTAATACCTGTAATTGAAACATTTGTTTGAGGTACCACATTAATCCTCCCTTTCTAACACGTAGAATGATTGTCCTTGATTAATTCGCAGCATTCGCACCTTGTCACCTATAATTAAGTCGCGACTCAGAGCAATTGTTCCTGAGTGATCTCCTATTGTTACTGCTATTGTTACTGCCTTGACACATTGTGATAGAATTAAAAAATCTATCCCAATTGTAAAACGATTATCAACTTTTATTAGTAGAGGCTCAATTGAAATAACTTCCCCAAAAACCAAGTCAGTTAAATTTTGCACAGGTAACTGATTAGCTCGCTGCATGATGCTAATTAGTTTCTCGGCTCCCATTAGATACTCACCTGCAATTCAAGTTTCATCGTGTGCATATCATTCTTGAAGGTATGGGAACTTTTTGTAATCATAAAGTATTTGTTAGAAAGGGATTCATTTAAACCATCCACTCCAAGAATAATTCCAGAACCAGCAACTGCCTGTAAATCTCCCAAATGGTCAAGACCAACAGTTTTTGTTATCCTGTTTTTTAATCGCAGAATTTGTTCAGCTCGTTCTTTTATTTGTGCTTCATTCATTGTATCAGACACTGTTTCAAAGTATTGAAGAATTCCCCATTTCCCAATTGTGCTGGAATCTTCAATTTGATATATCTCTCGTTTAACTGTTTCCTTATTTTCCCTCACTAGCTTAATCCTGTTGAAGGTATCTGAGCCAATTGAACTTTCATAAGAAAAGTCAGTTAATGGAGTACCAGCACCCAAGTAAAGAAATGTTTTCAATGTTAGGATATCACGAAATTCTAGGGTACCAAAATTATCCCGCATGATAAACCAACGTCCTTCACCAGATAGGGCTGAATATATGCCATACTTGATAATCTCAAACAATGATTTGCCATCGTGCAATCGCTGTGGTAAAATATAGCTACTTGCACTAACAACCTTGTATTTTAATTTGTAATCCAGGCAAATTTTTTCAAAAACACCCGAAGCTGTTATATCTGAAAAGACATATGTGTCCTTATTTTGCAGATAGAACATTTGGTCATAAGCTATTATTTTTCTAGTCTCATCCTTAGTTTGACTTCGTGTTATTACATAGCCAAAAAATACACCCTTCCCATCAACAGTAAACGATAAAGAAGAACCCTCATGAATTGTTGCCCTACCATCATCTATATAGGTAAGCGATAATTTTCCTGGTTGATTTTCTAAAAATGTATCCCAGGTTGCTTCAGTGACAAGCTCCGAGATATCAAAAATGGAGCCGCTTTCGTTGTCTTGAACAATACAAACAACATTCATTGGATTCCTCCTTACCTATGAGTTAATTGTTCTAGGGCAACCCAACCCATTAGAGCACCTTCAGAAGATGCTATAGAGTATCTATATGCCCTTGAAGTATCGGCAACAATATGTACAATCTTGCCACTGTAATTATTAAAAATCCCATATGGAGGCTCACCATAACTAGTATAATAGTAATTACCATCAACAGAAACTAAGTCCTCCACGGCAAAGCCTGCCTTATCTCGTTCAGTGCTTGAGATTGTAACTGCAACTTCTGCCGGATTGTCAAGTTGAACGGCAGGATTCAATGTTACTTGCCTTGATGTAAATTCTTTATATTCCTTTAGAGAAAGATTGTAACTAACATCATCTTCTCCACCCTCTACACTAAAGTTAGCTTTTTCAATCGACACTAGCATACTAAGAAAGTTTATGCCTGTTACGATCAATCTGCAAGGCTTCTTTTGATTTCTTATTGCGCTAAAGAATGTAATATACTCGTCAGGAGTATGGAAATCACTTGATGTCTGAATAAATGGAATAGTTGAATCAATCGGAAAGAAACTATTGATTTCTAGTGTTGCCAATTTCCTAGTTCGCAGTAAATTAATTTCACCAATTCCGATAACTTCAACTACTTTATTATTTCCAGGAACTATAAGATCAAGTTTATCTGGAACAACTGGAAGTTGCATTATTGTTTTGTCAAAAGCAAAGAATATTTTAACTGCCACTTGACCCACCTCCAGGTGATAAACTACTATTAAGAGCCTCTTCAGCCATTGTCTCAATTGCACCAATAATAGCATTGACATCTGCGGTTTCTCTCACATCACCAAAGTTTAAAGTCATTTCAGGACGTAATGTTGTATAACGATTTACAAATTCAACTGCTGCAATGTCTCTCATCATTTTAATGTCCTCATCAGAGATAGTCACGTCACTGTCAATTTTACCAACGCTGTCAAGCTTTCCTCCACTAATATTTGTAGAGTTTCCTTCTGCTTTTGCGGCTTTCTCAGCTTCTAATGTAGCTTTTGCATCAGCCAGTTGGACATTACGAGTTATGTGGTTTAATGCAGCGGCAGTTTCTGCCTGATCACCAAAGTTGACTTGTTTCATAGCTTCAATAGTGACACCTGGAATTTTATTTAATAATGCAATTAATTGGTTTACAAGATTAATTGAACCATTTACAATATCTTGTATATCCGATAGTACTGACGCTTTCATGCCATCAACAATATCCATTACTCCATTACTTGCTATCATCCAAGCAATTTTAATACCACCTACTGCTTGAATCCACTCCCATGTTTTCCATACAAGTAGTCCAATTACCATTGCAGCGACTATAAAAGGATTAGCGAATAGCGTAGTTGATAGTGCAATAAGACCGCCATTTAACACCCAAGTAGCTGCAGTTGCTCCTAATGTTGCAGTTGCGTATATGGCTAAGCCTGCAGAAACACCCATAAATATAGATGAAATATGTGACCAATTATCAGATATCCATTGCCCACCTTGCGCCAACCAATCAATTACAGGTTTACCACTTTGAATCAAATCATTCATTATCATTTGCGTTGCTTGTCCAAATGTAATTGGCATTTGCTCGAATTTTTTATTAATCTCATCAGCAGAAGCAAATAAAGCACCTTTAATAATATCAGCAGTAATTACACCTTGGGAACTCATTTCTTTTAAATCGCCTTTAGATTTCCCTGTATAAGTTGCAATAGCTGCAGCAAGTAGAGGAGCATTTTCCATGATTGAGCGGAATTCATCACCCTGTAATTTCCCGGCTGCCATTGCTTGCGTCAATTGATACATGGCTGAAGTTCGCTCTTGCATTCCAGCACCACCAACAACAAAGGCCTTATTCATCGTCTCGGCGAAGGAAACAATCTCTTTGCTACTGCTAAAATTCTCTCCAGCCAATATGCCTAATTTAGCAACAACAGAAGCTGTGTCTGTATATGCAGTTCTTGAAGCATTTGCAGAATCAAATATCATACCTTGTAGTTCTGCAGTTGTTTGCAAACCATCATTCATTAAACCAATTCTTGCGGTTGTAAGTGTTATCTCATCAACGAATGCAGTTGCTTGACTTAAAGTTCCGATGATTGATTGCAAAGTATAAAATCCAGAAGCAATTGACATAAGAGGATTGCTCATACCACTGACAGCTTGTGTAGCTTTATCGGCAGCAGGTGCCACTTCATCAAAGCCTCTTCTAAATTCTTCAAGAACCTGGTCGGCTTTGTCAATATCTTTTCGCATGTTATTAAAAGCAGAATCACTAACACCATCAACATATGATAACGCTGCCATTGTGCTTCTAAGTGATTTGTTGACAGCCTGTAAAACAGGGGAGAAGCGGTCCACCAATGATATTGTATTTCTTACAGTTGCCATTATTTTCTACCTCCCCTGTTTTGTTTAGGCTTTCGTTGCTTTTCTTTCTCTTGCCGTAACCTCTCGTCAATAAAAGCTATAGCCATTGCCTTTTCTCGTAGCGGAAGGGACACGAACTCTGCAGGCTTCCAGTGCAATTGAGTCATACAATGAAAAGCATACCACGTGTCCCCATCCTCTTCCGCTAGGAGTTTTTTACCTCATCAGCAAGCTCCATTACAGATTGATCAAATCCAGAAAGAGCCGAGATATATTCAACCAATGCTGCAATTTCTCCTGAAGCGAAAAACTTATATAAAAATTGTTCAGGAGAAGAGCATCCTGCATCTTTTAAAAGTGATGCATCTCGCAAATTAGGAGAAACAACATGGTTTATTACAACCATCTCATTCCATCTTTTATTGTCAAAAGTTTTAATTTGCGCCTTAGTCCCACTTACTTTTACTGACAATTTCTGGTATTCTGCAAACTCTTCGCCATTCATAGGACGAATTGTGATTGGATATGATTGCAATCTTTTAGATATTACCACATCCGAAGTAATTCCAATAACTGGATTTTGCAACAAGAATTCAGTTAAACCGCTCATATTTTATTATCCTCCTATAGTACAACTGGATTGCCAAATTGATCAAGCATATCAATGTCCTCAAAAGTAAAGGCAACATCTTCCTCTAAACCTTCCATTTCTGAGTCCAACTTGATAAATGCTACAGAGTCAAGATTTACACGATAAAGTACAATTGTCTGACGTCCGACAGTAGAACCAGGATCGTCATTGTATGCAGTAATCGTGAAGTATGTGTCAACACCTGTTTTTATGTAGTCAAGCATCATTTTGCGGAAAATGGAGGTGATGTAGTAAATCGTCATAGTACCGGTTCCATTAAATCCAGAAGCCTTATGAGAAGTGCCACGAGTACCAACTGAGCGGATCTCTTTCTTCCGCTTGTCAATACCAGCTTCCAATGTTTTTAGATAGAACATGTCAACAACATTACCATTGATAATTGCTGTCGCTTTTCCCTCTTGCCCTGAAATTGCATCATTACTTCTTAACATCTTTGCTCCTTTCTAACCGACCGATACGGTCATGTATAATTTTTCCATGGCATCGACAGGTTGAATAGCTAAATCAACTACCACTGCATCAATTGCCAAGCCGGCGGAAATCAAGATATCTGTAGAGGAATCAAAATTCTGGATTGCTCCCATACGTTGCAAGGAGTTCAAGTAACGAATCAAGTCCGCCTTGAAAATATTGCGGCCGTTTACATCATTATTCACTTTACCAATATAGCTTGTCTGGAATAACAGAGCAGTGGAATTATTGATTTCATCCAAAGTTCTGATAACTCGATTCTTGCTGAAAGAGTATGGCTTGTCCACTGTGAATGTGTGCAACGAGTTAATATCTTGCTCGATAACTGTTACACCGTCTTGACGAGTGGAGAGAACAAGTTCCCCCAGAGCAAGGGCCGCTAGGATATCAACATCGGTATATGGATCAACTCCGGAAGGATATGTTATAGAAACAGCACCTGGAATAGCATGATAAGTATTCGAGGAGTTAACATTTGAACCTGCAGTAAGTCCTGCTAAGTAAGCAATAAACTCTGTTGGACTGATTGTTTCAGCTGCTGTTGCATAGCCCTGGGCGCAGGTGATAACACCCTCATAATCCACAGTGGCGTTATACAGAACAACTTGAACTTTCTTTCCGTAAGTATCTCGTTGAGCTGCAATATCGGCAATAACTGCAGTATTCACAGTAGCGGAATCATAGGGAATTCCCATTGTATTCCAGGCATATGAATGCATAGCAGCCAGATACGTTGTATAAGTAGCATCGGAAATTGTGCCATTCGTGCCAGTTGTGAGAGAAGTTCCAGCATTGGCTGCAAGTGCAGCTGCTGCAGTACCGCTAAAATCAACCCAAGCATTGGCAATTAAATCACCCACAGTTTCAACCAGAGTCTGCTTGTCTTTTAATACGCCTGCGTAGTATGTAGCAACGTCAAATGCCGTGCCATTAGCAGTAATAATAATGGATATACTATTACCCACTATGCCAGCATATTTCGCTGTGGCAGTCAAATTTCCGATTGTGGCAGTAGCTTTGCCGCCACCAGTGTCGAGCCTATAAATAATAGCCTTATAACAATTTTTTAAGGCTAAGCGGAACAACTTTGCACCAGCATCCGCGAATGAGTAGCCTATTTTTGCAATACTGGTTCCATCAATTAAATCGGTGCTGTATAATTCTGTGATGGTATCACCCCAACTCATAGCAATAGGCATTGTGACAACACCACGGGTACCTAAGCTGGAGAGCGGCTTGGGCACTGCTTTGAAGTTAATATACGCACCCGGTCTGACTTTGTTTTGACTAATAAATGTCCCACCAGACATATTTTTTCCTCCTTTTTCTAAATATAATTCTGCTTAACTGTCGCCATCTTAGCAATTACTGCTAAAACTTTGGTTGCTTGTATTGTGTAAGTAACGAAGAAACAAAGAATATCATCTTGTATTATCCAATTCATTTGCTTACCTTTAACTGGCAAATACTCGACAATTTGAACGGGATCTCCTATTTGAGGCGTTGTGTAATGACCTAAAAAGATTGGTACAGAAATATATTCTACACCTTCAAACAATGAATGTGCAATAGCAGAGCATGCTTCATAAGTTCCAACAAGTTTATCAATTGGATGGTATTCTATTTTCATTTGATATGTTAACTCATATTTGTTGTTACGTTGCTTTTGTGTGTCTTCATTTAATATCCAAACAAAAAAATAAGGTAACGAGGCTTTTTCTATCACCTGCTCCTTATATATCTTAGGATAAGTGATGACTGGTGGAGTGCCAACACTAACTTTAAACAATTCTTTTATTGTAAGAGAAACTGAGCTTTTGATTGTTTCGCCTGTTATCTCACCAGCCATCACTATGCCACCCCCATATCTTTGAGGAATTTGTTCAACGCTCGTTGATACCTTTGCGGTATTTCGTTCTCAATTTTAGTTATACTAATTCTTGCCATATGAACTCCGGGAACAAATTTTGTTCGCAACATCATTCCTTCTTTTGAACCTGCTTGATACATAAATTGGTCCCCTTGCCATGTTCCTGGCACCCATCGTCTGTATTGCATATGCCCGTCCTCAACGAATGAAGCATACTCAACAGGGTTATAAATAACAATTACTAAGCTATCACCTTGTTTAAATACTTCACTTAGTTCCCATCTATTCCTAAGATTGCCAGTTCTAACTGGAGTAAGTTTCTTTGTTTGCGCAATTACTCTTAATCCCATCAATAACAAGAAGTGCCTAAGAAAGGAATCATACTGTTTCTCAACGTTATTCATGTTCTTGGCAAGATTCTTCATACCAGAATAGTCAAGTGCCATTTAAGCATCACCTATTTGTTGCAATGTAATCTCTTGATGAGTGACTCGAATAAGCGGGTCACTAGCTGTGCCAATATAAACTCTCAATGTATTGTTTGCTTCGTCCATTCTACTTATCATCATATAATCACCCTTTTGTATTGACAAGTTTGGAGAACAAAACACAGTGAAAGTTAGGAACGAAATATTACTTGATATGTTTGTAGGAGTGGAACCATCCTTGGCAGCAAAACTCAATCTGCACTTTGCGGCAGATATCTTTGGCAAAGTTGATCTTACTAACGATGTAGTGCCATCTGCATTAGAACCGGTGGTGTAGTCATAAACAGTTAACTTATCAGTGTAACCTGTTTCAATTATAGACTTAAAAGAAGCTATATTGTTCATTACCACACCATCCGTCTAAACTTGTTTAATTGTGCAGAATAATTAAGAACAATTTTGTCTAAATTACCAGAATGACTGCGAAGTGCCTTTGCTCTCTCTGAAGTATTCTTCGTAGCATCCAATGTTATTTGTGTATCGCCTATTGCAAGTGCAGATATGTTGCTTGGATCCTGGTTGCTTGAAATGTTCTCAAAAGGTTGTGATACAAAGAATTGATACCTGAGCAAATCTGCAGCCATGTTAGCCCAAGTGTAAACCAATTCGTCCGGAATAGCAGATATATTACAATAGTTTAATATTGTAAATGATATTTCATCAATTGCATTATTAATTTGATCGGCAGTAGGGGCCAGATAACCGACTTTAGCAGCAAGTATTTCTAACACAGTCATTCACTGGTCCCCCTTCCTATTCGCTTTTAACCTTAATAATCTCAGCACGTAGCCTATTAATGTTCCATGATTCTTTTACATCGATTCCTACACTTTTAGCAAAAATACGAAGTTCTTGAATTTCTTCTAAAGCTTCATGTTTCTGTTCTTCATTGGTAGGTTTTTCAATAATCGGCTCTTCCATAACAGGCTCTTCAATTACGGGTTCTTTAATGACAGTTTTTGCGATAGCAGGTTCTCCGCCGACTAGTACTCCCCCAACAGTTTTTAACTCAACAACATCTTTATCTTTTACGTCAAAAACAGTATTGGGAGGATATACTTGACCTTCATATTTTACAGTTTTAATAAAATACATCTTTGCCATTTATATTACCTCCCTTATTCTTTTGAAAACTAGAAAGCTTTGATGATATAGATATCGTCCATACGTTCGAACGAAGGCAGAACGATTTCAGAAACGATGGTTTGAACATTGACAGGATGTGGTTCTTTGATAGTCGTAACAGCAATACCGGTGTTAACAATAGACACAGAGGCATTAGTAGCTCCGCTCATAAGATCAAATTCTTCTGGAGTAGTACCATACCATGTATTACCAACTGCATAACCAGGTAACAAAGTTACATAACCATCAGGGAAGAATTTGCGATCAATAGCCTGCTCATCTTTGAACATCTTGTCATACAGGATGATCGTTAAACCTGTTTCCTGCTGAATGAATTGAAGCATTGCACTGCGAGTCGGTATAATGTTTGCATAACCAAGCGGATTCATTGCTTTCTTGATAGAAGCACTAGAAAGCATAGCCTTGTAGGTTGTGCTGTTCATAAGTACTTCTGTTGGAGTTACACCTTTTTGCTCTTTCATATGCTCGACAGCAGTCATCAAATCGCCAATCGGATCACTTGTTGCGGCATTGCCAGT
>JAQVYH010000091.1 GCA_029004515.1 Eubacteriales bacterium
AACAGTCAGATCAATTGGATTTCTTAGGCTAATAGACGAAGTGACTGTTTTTGAATCCTAATGGTGAGTCATTTGAAGCTGTCCGCTTGTGTTAATTTTGGCAAGTCCCTTAGTGGGATCGCCGGTAGTGACTGTCCATCCACTGGAGAAGTTAGGATTTTGTGCATCGTAAACAATGTCAGCTAAATTACTACCTGCTTGTGCATCAAAATCCTCTGCGAGCAGTACCTCCCAATCTGCCGGAGCGGTTGGAAAAGATTCTGCTGATGCGATTGTCAACCCTGAAAACATTGAAATGATGATTGTGAGAATAACAACTGTCGATAAAAGCTTTTTCATAAATATTACCTCCTTTATATAAGATAATGTCAACATATCACAATTTTTACAAAAAGTAAAGAAAAACTTGTCGAATTTTGTAATTTCTTCCAATTACGTGTTTTTTTCTAAATCTCATTGTGTTTCTGTATACACAAAGTGGGTAATTATCAATCAATAAAAATATGATTAAATGCTTTCAAGATGCTAGAAATACCAAGCACTTAAGGAGCAAGTGAAAACTCTGAGACAAAAAAATTTTGAATAAATGTTAAGAAAAGATAATAGAAAAAAATAATACTTTTTATGTTGAATTTCATAATATATTGGGATTAAAATAAAACGGCCTGAACAAATATTGTTCAAGTCGCTATTATTTTATTTCTTATTCATATATATTTTCTTGCTTTTACACGTTTCTACTTGCAGTCTTTTAAGAACTTTGGAGAAATTAGTAATTTTAAGAAAGTACGTCAACCCCATTTGGAGTCATATTATTATATTAAACTATATTTTGACTAATAATGTCTCCCATTTTAGAGCATGAGATATAGTTTTCGTTATCTAAATCTTGCGTTCTATAACCTTGTTCCAAGGTTATATTTACTGCATTTTCAATGCTTTTGGCGACCTCTTCTAAACCAAGCGAAATTCTCACCATCATTGCAGCAGATAAAATAGATGCTATTGGATTAGCTACATTTTTGCCTGCAATATCCGGTGCTGAGCCATGAATTGGCTCATATAATCCTAATGTTCCGTCTCCCAATGATGCTGACGGAAGTATTCCAATAGACCCGGTAATCTGCGCCGCCTCATCAGATAAAATATCTCCGAACATATTGTCAGTAAGTATAATATCGAACTGCGCCGGATTTTTAACAAGTTGCATAGCAGCATTATCTACATACATATGACAGAGTTTTACATCAGAAAAACTTTTACTTACTTCTTCTACAACACTTCTCCAAAGTTTTGAGCTTTCAAGTACATTTGCTTTATCTATGCTTACAATTTTTTTATTTCTTTTGCTTGCTAAGGCAAATGCAACATTTGCAATGCGACGAATTTCCATTTCATTATACTTATTTATATCGTATGCTTCTATTCCATTCGCACCTATTTCTCTGCCTTTTTCACCAAAGTATATACCGCCGGTTAATTCCCTAACCACCGTAATATTAATACCATTATTAATGATTTCATCTTTTAATGGACATTCTGTCTTAAGAGCAGGTATAAGTATCGCTGGTCTAATATTCGCATATAGGCCAAGCATTTTACGAATACTCAGCAGACCCATTTCCGGTCTTTTATCATTAGGCGCTTTATCCCATTTAGGTCCTCCTACTGCCCCCAATAAAACGGCGTCGGACTTCTTACATAAATCAATTGTTTCTTGTGGCAACGGAGTTCCCGTTTTATCATACGCAAATCCACCTATCAATCCATCGGTAAAATCAAATGAAATGCCATATTTACTTGCAACATTCAACAACACTTTTAAAGATTGATCAGTAACTTCCGGGCCTATTCCGTCGCCTTTTAATACTGCAATTTCAAAGCTCATAACCAACCCCCTTTTATTGCGCTTAGTAGCCCGCCTTGATTAATAATGTTTTGTATTTCTTTGGGGTACTTAGGAATTTTATATTCCAGTCCCTTGTTCTCTATTTTAATTATTCCTTGTGATAAATCAAAGCTTACTGTATCATTTGGTTGTGCATCATCCACAAGCTCTGAACATTCTACTATTGCAAGACCAATATTGATAGCGTTCCTATAAAAAATTCTTGCAAATGACTTTGCAACCACTAGTGAAATCCCACTTGCTTTAATTGCTATTGGGGCATGCTCACGAGAAGAACCGCATCCGAAGTTTTTGCCACATATCAT
Organism: Eubacteriales bacterium; assembly: GCA_029004515.1. Lineage (GTDB taxonomy): Bacteria > Bacillota > Clostridia > Monoglobales > UMGS1388 > UMGS1388. The sequence goes on from JAQVYH010000091.1 coordinate 2,215, forward strand.
AACATCTCCCGTTTTAACTGTTTTGGCAAAATTTTCATCTATGTCTATCATGCAGTAGTTTTTCAGCACCTCTGGATCTGATGTATTTAGATATCTGGCAGGGATTATTACATCTGTATCAATATTATCACCATACTTGATTACATTTCCCATTACTCATCCTCTCCTTTCGGTGCTGATAGTTTTCCTGTAATTGCACTCATAGCCGCGACATAAGGACTTGCAAGATAAACTTCAGATGTCACATGCCCCATTCGGCCAACAAAATTACGATTTGTAGTAGAGACCGCACGCTCTCCTTCTGCCAAAATTCCCATATGGCCTCCAAGACAGGGGCCACAAGTTGGCGTAGAAACAACCGCACCGGCTTCAATAAAAGTTTTTATATATCCAGCCTCCATTGATTTTAAAAACACGTCCTGTGTAGCGGGAATAATAATGCACCTAACATTTCTATGGATTCTATTCCCTTTTAAAATATGGTATGCTGCCTCCATATCTGAAAGTCTTCCGTTTGTACATGATCCAATTACAACTTGGTCGATTTGAACATCTCCGAAATCTTCAGGCGTTTTAGTGTTTTCAGGAAGATGAGGGAACGCTACCGTTGGTTTAATTTGTGACAAATCAATATCAATACATCTTTCATATTCAGCGTCATCATCTGCTTCAAAAACGGTGTACTCTAGTGATTTTTCATCCATATATGCCTTTGTTATTTCGTCTACAACGAATATACCATTTTTAGCTCCTGCCTCTATTGCCATGTTTGCAATACAGAAACGATCATCCATCGTAAGATTTTTTATACCACTTCCCATAAACTCTAATGATTGATACAAGGCACCATCAACACCAATTAACCCAATAAGGTGCAAGATTACGTCCTTCCCACATACATACCTACTTGAAAAATTTCCAGTTATATTAACTTTTATAGCTTTAGGAACCTTAAACCACGCTTTACCACTTGCCATCCCTGCCGCCATATCAGTAGAACCAACCCCCGTCGAAAAAGCTCCTAATGCACCATAAGTACAAGTATGCGAGTCTGCACCGATTACTACATCGCCAGCTTTCACTAGTCCTTTTTCAGGCAGAAGGGCATGTTCTATTCCCATATTTCCAACATCAAAGAAATTTTCAATATCGTGTTCAGAGGCAAATTCACGACAACATTTGCATTGTTGGGCTGATTTTATGTCTTTGTTTGGTGTAAAATGATCCATCACTAATGAAATCTTTGATTTATCAAAAACTTTTGTAAATCCAAGCTTATCAAACTCTCCTATCGCAACGGGAGCTGTGATGTCGTTTGCCAACACCATTGATAATTTTGCAGTTATTAGTTGATCAGCTTTCACAGTTTCTAATCCCGCAGCTGCTGCTAGAATTTTTTGAGTTATTGTCATTGTTCTCCTCCTACATATGTTTATTCACTCCGTTTATATATGCTTTAATACTGGCTTCCATGATGTCAGTTGAAATTGCACGACCTGTATATTGAACACCGTTAAGAGAAAGTTTTACCACTGCTTCACCTAATGCATCTTCACCTTCAGTTACAGCATGAATAATATAATCATTTAAAACAAACTTATTTTCCACAATTGCATTTATTGCTTTAAATGCCGCATCAATAGGACCATCGCCAATTGCAACTTTTTCAATTATATTACCCTCGTTTATAACTCTAACACTCGCTGTTGCAGTAATGGTACTGCCTGAATTAATGGTAAATCCCTCAAGAGCGTATGTGTTAACTTGTGTTGCTTCCTTATTATTTAATAGAGAAATAATATCAAGATCAGAAACAATCTTTTTCTTGTCAGCAAGTTCTTTAAAACTATTAAATAACACATTTAATTCTTCTTTTTCAAGTTGATAACCAAGTGAGTTAAGACGTTCTTCAAATGCGTGTCTGCCACTATGCTTGCCTAAAACCATTTGTTGTTCGGGAATTCCAATTGAAGAAGGTGTCATTATTTCATAGGTTTCCTTGTTGGCTAAAACACCATGCTGATGAATACCTGCCTCATGTGCAAAGGCATTCGCTCCCGTAATTGCTTTGTTAGGTGGTATCGCAACTCCGATAATAGAAGAAATTAGCTTCGATGTTCTATATATCTGTTTTGTATTTATGTTAGTTGTTGCGTTATAATAATCCGATCTTGTAGTAATACCCATAACAACTTCTTCTAAAGATGCGTTTCCCGCCCTCTCGCCTATTCCATTGACTGTGCACTCAACTTGTGTTGCCCCACATTTTATTGCCGCAAGTGAATTTGAAACTGCCATTCCTAAATCGTTGTGACAATGAACAGAAATATCTGCTTCATTGATATTACCCACATTGTTTTTTATGTATGTTATATATTCCATTACCTCTTGTGGTGTTCTATATCCAACTGTATCCGGAATGTTAACAACAGTTGCTCCTTTTTTAATGGCAAGCTCTATTGCTTTAGCCAAAAAATCCATATCACTACGCATGGCATCCTCAGCAGAGAATTCAACATTTGGACACAAGCTTCTTGCATAGCCTACCATTTGTTCAATTTGTTCTAACACTTGTTCAGGTTTCATTTTTAATTTGTATTCCATGTGTATTGGTGATGTTGCAATAAAGGTGTGAATCAACGGATTGTTTGCGTATTTCACAGCATCATATGCGGAATCTATATCGTTTTTTACAGCACGACATAAGCTTGCTACAGTAACTTCTTTTACTGTTTTTGCAATTTGTTTGACAGACTCAAAGTCCATTGGAGATGCAATTGCAAATCCAGCTTCTATTACATCCACGTTTAACTTTTCAAGTTGTCGTGCCACCTCAATTTTTTCTTGTAAATTCATACTACACCCCGGAGATTGCTCTCCATCTCGTAATGTAGTATCAAAAATCTTAATTCTATTCATTATAGTCTCCTTTCTCCGCAATTACCTCTATTTCTACCAAGGCTCCTTTTGGAAGTTCTTTTACTGCAACACAAGACCTTGCGGGATTATGCGAAAAATATTGCGCATAAGTCTCATTAAATTTTGAAAAGTCAGACATATCTTTTAAAAAACAAGTAGTTTTTACAACATCTGATAGCAGAAGTCCTTTAGCTTTGAGAATTTCATTGATATTTTCACATACTGCTTTAGTTTGAATTTCAATGCTGTCATTTAGGTTGTCTACTGCAATTTGCCCGGAGCTATATAATAGGTTTCCGACGAACACGGCTTGCGAGTATGGCCCAATAGGCATTGGAGCGCTTTTTGTAAATACGATTTCCATAACAATTTATACCTCCAATATTTTATATCCTGCTTTACAAATTGCATTCTTTATTTCGTTGAAATGTTCCTTGTTTTTTGTTTCCATCGAGATATGTAAATAACATCCAACTATATCTGTATTTTCTCCACCAAAATTGTGACGTACTTTAGTTACATTAGCGCCCATATCAGCAATAATTCCAGATACTTCTTTGAGCTGTCCCGGTTTATCTAACATCTCAATCATTATCTCAGACAATCTTCCTGTTGCTAGCAACCCTCTCGCTATTACACGGGAAAGAATATTAACATCGATATTTCCACCTGACACAATAGCACACACCTTTTTTCCTTTTACAGGAATTTTACCAAACATAGTTGCAGCTACTGCTGCGGCGCCTGCGCCTTCAGAGATAAGCTTTTGCTGTTCAATTAAAGTTAAAATTGCTGTTGCAATTTCATCGTCAGTAACTGTTACAATTTCATCAACATATTTTTCACACATATCATAAGTAGTGGCACCTGATTCCTTAACTGCAATACCATCTGCAAACGTTGAAACCTTCTCTATACATGACCTTTTTTTGTTTTCAAATGAACAGCACATACTGTCTGCCCCTGCCGCTTGAACCCCATATACTTTACAGGAAGGACGAAGCATTTTTACAACAAAAGATATCCCAGATATTAACCCACCACCGCCGACAGGAACAACAATTGCATCAAGATTTTTTATTTGGTCCAATATTTCTAGTGCAATTGTCCCCTGACCTGCGATCACATCTTCATCATCAAATGGATGTATAAATACATTCTTCATCTCTTTTTGGGCGATTAGGGCAGCCTTATATGCATCGTCATATACACCGTCTATAATTTTTACTTCAGCACCTAATCTTTTTGTTGCTTCTATTTTAGAGATTGGTGCAACACTGGGAATAAAAATTGTAGATTTAATTCCCGCTTTTTTTGCTGATAAAGCTGTTCCTTGGGCATGATTGCCAGCTGAGCATGCAATAACGCCCTTTTCTTTTTCTGATTGTGAAAGAGTAGACATCTTAAAATATGCTCCTCTAACTTTGAAAGAACCAGTAATTTGTAAATTCTCAGCCTTAAGGTATAGTTCACAATCTGATGTTATTCCTTCTGATAATATAGCTTCTGTGTTCCTTACAACACCCTTAAGCGTATGTGCAGCTTGGTAAACTCTGTCAAGCGTCAGCATAGTATTGCCCCCTTGTCTGCTGATGACACAATCTTTGCGTACTTTTTTAAATATCCGTTAAGGTTATTTAAAGATTTGATTTTAATTGTTTCTTTCCTTTTTTCAAGTGTCTCGTTATCAACCAAGAGTGATATAGATTGATTATTAATATCTATATGAATTTTATCTCCGTCAACAACGTAAGCAATTGTTCCCCCTGCAGCGGCTTCAGGAGAGATATGCCCTATTGCCGCACCACAAGTTGCACCAGAAAATCTTCCATCTGTTATGAGTGCTACGTCTCTGTCCAGTCCCATTCCAACAATAGCTGATGTAGGTCCTAACATTTCACGCATTCCCGGACCACCGGCAGGGCCTTCATATCGAATAACAACAACATCACCCTTATTTATTTGTTTGTCATAAATTGCTTTGATTGCATCTTCCTCACAGTCGAATACTCTTGCACTGCCTGTAAAATCAAGCATTTCTTTTTTTACTGCACTTTTCTTTACAACCGCTCCGTTAGGTGCTAAATTCCCAAATAAAGCAGCAATACCGCCTGTTTCAGAATATTTCTGTATTACATTTTTGTCCTTGCATATTGCATTTTGGATATTTTCACCTACTGTTTTACAAGTTACAGTCATTTCATCTTTATTTAACTTCTCATTTATTTCATTCATAACAGCATACACACCACCCGCCTTATGCAGGTCTTGCATATGATGTTTGCCTGCCGGTGCCAATTTGCATAAATTTGGTGTTTGTAAGCTTATTTCATTCACCATATTTAAGTCAAGTGTAATACCCATCTCATTTGCAATCGCAAATAAATGAAGAATTGAATTAGTAGAACATCCTAATGCCATATCAACTGTGAGTGCATTGTAAAATGCTTTCTTTGTCATAATCTGTGATGGTCTGATGTCATTTTTTAATAGCTCAACCACACGACTTCCAGCCGTTTTAGCATATCTTATTCTTTCTGCATACACAGCCGGTATCGTTCCATTTCCTTGTAGCGCCATTCCCAATGCCTCGCATAAACAGTTCATAGAATTTGCTGTAAACATTCCTGAACATGATCCACATCCGGGGCAAGCAGTTTCTTCAATCTCAGCCAATTCTGCTTCACTTAACGTATTATCTTTTATTTTACCAACTGCCTCAAAGACGGTGTTTAAATCTTTACCGTCTAGCGATAGCATTGGTCCGCCTGATACAAATATAGATGGTAAGTCAAGTCGGGCTGCTGCAATAAGCATCGCTGGTACAATCTTGTCACAATTAGGAATAAATACAAGTGCATCAAAGCAATGCGCCTTTACCATACATTCGATGCTATCGGCTATTATTTCACGAGAGCAAAGGGAGTATTTCATCCCTTCATGCCCCATCGCGAGCCCATCGCAAACACCGATTGTGTTAAATTCAATTGGTACACAGCCACTTAGCAAAACGCCGTCTTTTACTGCTCTAGATATATTTTGCAGATGAATATGTCCGGGTACGATTTCATTAAAAGAATTTACAATTCCAATTAGTGGCCTGTTTATTTGATCATCCGTATATCCCATCGATTTTAAAAGCGCCCGTTTTGGTGCATTTTCAATCCCTTTTGTTATCTTATTGCTGAGCATTTTTATCACTCCAACTCATTTTTCTTCTCAGATCTTCACCTACCGTTTCAACCAACAACTCGCTTTCCGCTTTTCTTCTGTCGGTAAATGTTGGTCTTCCATCAGCGTTTTCTTTAATCCAATTTCTAGCAAATGTACCATCTTGGATTTCTGAAAGCACTTTTTTCATTTCATTTTTTGTTTCATTAGTAATAATTCTATCACCTACACAATAATCTCCATACTCTGCTGTATCGCTTATTGAGTATCTCATAAATGAAAGTCCGCCTTTAACAACCAAATCAATGATAAGTTTCATTTCGTGAACACATTCAAAATATGCGCTCTCTGGTTGATAGCCTGCTTCTACTAGAGTTTCAAAACCAGCTTTCATAAGTGCTGAAACACCTCCGCAGAGCACTGCCTGTTCACCAAACAAATCAGTTTCCGTTTCCTCTTTAAATGTTGTTTCTAAAATTCCACCTCTGCCTCCACCAATTCCGCAAGCATAAGCAAGAGCAATATCCTTGGCATTATTTGTTGCATCCTTCTCCACAGCAATAAGGCATGGAACGCCTCTGTTTTCCTCGTATTGACTTCTTACTGTGTGCCCTGGACCTTTTGGTGCAATCATAATTACATTTACATTTTCAGGTGGGACAATTTGCTTATAATGAATATTAAAACCATGTGCAAATGCTAAAGTCATACCTTCTTTTAAGTTTGGTTCTACTGAGCTTTCATAAATGGCCTTCATTTTTTCATCGTTAACAAGCATCATTACAATATCAGCATCTTTTGTTGCTTGATCTGAATTTTTAACTGTAAAGCCATCACTTCTGGCAATACTTGCACTTTTAGATCCTTCATATAGACCAACAACAACGTTAACACCACTGTCTCTAAGGTTTTGTGCATGTGCGTGTCCCTGAGATCCATAACCAATAATTGCAACAGTTTTGCCCTTCAACATTTCCAAATTACAGTCTTTGTCATAATACATTTTACTCATTTTAATAACCCCTTTAATTTTATTATTTTACTATACTTTTTACCATTAATGTTACTTCTTTTACATCATATATCTTTGCAAGTTGCCTTACCATTTGTGTTCTAATATATTCGTCACCTTGCGATACAATTAACATTCTAGAAAACCGAGGGTCGCTAGTTTCGTTTACATTTAAGCTATCAATATTATACCCTCGCCTTGCATATAACCCAGTAATACGATTTAATACGCCATAACGATTTGCAACTATAAGTTCAACAGTAAATTTTTCCATATTTTCACCCCCTTATTATAATATCCTTTACAGATCCTCCAGGTGGTATCATTGGAAGAACTTTTTCATCCTTGTCAATACTGCACTCAATAAGTGTCGGAGTATCATTTGATAAATTACTAAATATTTTTGATAACTCATCTAAATTAGTGGCCTTATA
>JAQVYH010000092.1 GCA_029004515.1 Eubacteriales bacterium
CTTGCTGCGTTTACTTCGTCAATCAACCTATCATATTCACTTCTGAACCACTTATCAGCTGCAACTATCTTATCGGCTTTTGCCTTGCCGACTTTATCGACTAATGATTCATAAGATATGCGTTTTTCACCGAATTGCTGTACTAAAGCAGATTCTTTAGACTTCTTATTTATGCCTAACTTATCGACTATGTTTTGTTTTAAGCCTGTCATTAGTTTTCTATCTTCTACAGTTTTTGCCTTCTTTGCATTATCAAACGGATCTAAAATTTCTTTTTTAACTGCTGCGTAATCATCACCGAATACATTTTCAAAATTCCTATATACGTCTGTGGTGTATGCTTGAAAACCTGATATATCTTTTTTCATTGGTGCTTTTTCAATAACTTCCTGTATTGTTTTTGCCCCCTTAGTTGGAATGTCTTTCGATGGTTTTAATGCCCCTGTAAGCGGTTTATTTTGTATGGGTGGAGTATTTATATTGCTGATTGTTTCTTCTGCTGTTGTAGGCAATTTACGGAGGTCACCAATAGGTTTTAATGTTTGTCCTATTGCTTTTCTTTGTGGTATTGCTTCAAGCTTTGGAGGTTGCAAAGAAAAAACACCCGAAGGTGTTCCATTTGCCGTTATTTTTTTTTCGATACCACTGGATAGTGATGGTCTAAATATATATTCTTCTCCTAAAGGTTCGCTTATATCGTCGAGTACATCTCCGTATCTAACGGATAAAGATATAACTTGACCATCGCCGGCATAATCCTTAGCTAATTGTTTATTGGTTGTAATAAAATCCCCAGAATTTATAGTTGATTTTATACCTTTTGGAATACCGCGGTATATTGTTACCTTGTCATCAGGGTTATGCCCAGATGTTTTTGCTAATGTTGTTATGTTGTCTGCCAACTCAGCGTTCATTCGTGATTCTGGATTATATTTTGCAAATACGCCCCCTGTAGGGTTAACGCTATCTAGTGCCACATTGTCCACCCCTTTAGTGTTTAGTATATCACTTTTTGGGGTATTTATACTAGCTTTTTGCTGATTCCACATTTTTTCATATTCACCTATAGAATCAAGGTATTCGTCAACATAACCATTAGCAGGCAGTTCGCTAATTTCTTTTGTTAATGTTTTATACTGTTTTGCTCTCGGTAGTGAATTTAGTTCCTTCTCAGGAATACCATCCACCGCCCTAACCACATCAGGATTCTGCATCAGCTTTGCAATTTTCTCAGCATCTTTGATTCCTGCCTGTGACATCTTCATAAGGTCAGCAGTAGTATTGATTCCCTTGTTCAACTTCCTAACTTTAGCAATATCGCCTAACAATCCTATTGCCGTTAAATCGTCTACGCCTATAAGATTAACTATAGTTGATACTGCATTGTAAGCATTGGGGAATTTCTCTTTCAAGGCTGCTGTGGTCTTTGGTGCAACTCCTTCCAATACTTCTGCATTTTCAACAGCATCTTGATTAGTTATAGCTTTCTTTAAGCCTATACCATAGCCTTTCAGCAATCCACCGATAGGGCTTTTGCCCTCTGCTTTTGACTGTTCCATTGCTTCTACGCCATATTTTCCCATAGTAGCAGGTGTTTGAAGTACACTGCCTATTGTGGATAGTGTATCAAGTGCAAGTTTGCCTGTTGATCTCAAAGGGTCAAAACTTCCTTTTGCTTCATAAGTTTTGGCTCTCTCATGCTTTAATGTAGGTTGTTGCTGTCTTATGTTCCCTGTCTGCGGTAATCTTGGCTGTATAGGCTGCGGAGGGTTATATTCGGCAAGCCTTTCCTCATTCAATATCCTTCTTCTGTCTGCTGCCATTTGTTCGGGGCTTTGACTTACCATATTTTTTACGATACTTGGGGTAATTGCAGACATAATCTTTTCATTCTGCGTCTGTATAGGTTGAGGGATATTCTGACGTACTATGCTTGCCTGTGGTTTGTACTCAGGGCGTGAAGGGTTGACATATTTCTGATACTCTGCACTTGCCCCGGGTCCTAATTTATCCGTCTGTACAAGTCCTCGGTCATACCCATACTGCCAAGCTGCTTTTTTCTGTTCATCTGTCATAGCATCATAATACTGTTTGCCCTTTTGCATGTGCAACCATGCTTTTTTAGCCTGTTCCAATGTTGGCATGTCAATCCCTCCTTTACCAGTTTAATCCGTAACCGCCACTGTTTGAGCCGCCACTACTTGGGTTATAATAAGGTTTTGCTGTTGAATAATCAGCTTTAATTTTATCTAATGTCATACTGCCTACAGGAATATTGAGTATCCTTGCTATATCTTCTGTTGCAACTCCAAGTTGTTTCCATAGCTCATATGCGTTTTTGTAGGCTTGGTTTGCTGTGTTGTCGGCTTGTGCCAGTTGTGCGGCGATCTTCTCGTTTCTTGCCGCTGTCAAGTAAGGTATTAAAGCATCATCTTCTTTAGTTTCCGTGCCTTGTCTCTTTTGTATCTCTGCCATAAAGTCGTTTGAATATGCGCCGATTGAAGCTACCTCATTTCTTAATCTTTCGGCAGCTTTACTATCTTCAAGTTCCTGCTTTTCCAATTCAAATTCAGATTCCCATCTTCTCGTATCTTCTTCCATTTCCCCAGCTCGTTGTTCTTGTTCCAATAATTCTCTCAGCTTCTGTGCCGCCAACTCTGCCGTTAGCTGAGATTCTTGGAATTGTCCCTGTTGTTCAACATCTGCTATTCCTCTATTGGCATCGTTAATTGTGTTCTGCTGCTGTAGGTTTATATCACCTAGTTGATTTTCTGCTGCCGTGTTTACGCCAAGCATTGCCTGTCTGCCTGTGCCGCCACGGTTGCCCTGATTCGCTAGTGATTCCCTTAATGACTGTAATTGTTGTTCTTTGCCTAATGATACTTGATTCCGCAATGGTTGATATGTCTGAGGGGCTTGGCTGATTATGTTGGAATATTGCCCTTTTGCTTTTGCTATTCCTGCTTGTATTTGCGCTCTTAGTGCTTTCATTTGTTCTTTGTATGCATCGTCAAGGCTTGAAGAACCGCTTGAACTACGGCTTGAAGAACTACTCGACGAACCGCTTGGTCTTGTGCCTACAAAATAACCATCGTCATCATAGATTATGTCAGCGTCTGCCCTTACTTGTATAGGTGTGCCGCTTCTTTTGTATACAGTTATTTTATCACCGCTTGAGTTGAATGGATCGGAACGGCTTGAAGAACTACTCGAAGAACCGCTTGAAGAACTACTGCTCGCTGGTTTGCTCTGTGATGCTCTGTATTCCTTCTCTGCCTCTGCCCAAGTCTTACCGACATATTTACCGGTTTTAGATGCCTCTGCCTGTATAGCCTTTTTTTCTGCTGCTGTTAAAGCCATGTTCTAACCTCCTTTTTAGGAATATAAAAGTTGCTGCCTTCCGTGTGTCGCAATAGTATCCTATGGTGCAATAATATTATCTTTTATAACTATATTTTGTCCTACTCCCAACTCAGATAAAGTACCAACTATATTATTAGTAACTAATACATTTTTTAAATTGTTACCACTGGTAATCACTATATCTTTACCAAATGTTAGATTTCCTCCAACTCCGTTGCCCTTTGAAATATTATCTGATACTATTACGTTTTCGGCATCTTTATATACAAATATTCCTGCTGCCCGATTTTCATAAATTAAATTATCTTTTATTATAACGTCTTTTGACTTTTCTATTGCTACAGCGTGGGAGGGGCTATTTATTAATATATTATTTTTAACCGTGTGTCCTTTGCCTGCATTAAGCATTACAGAAGTAGTTGCATTGTTTGAAATATAATTATTTTTTATTACATTAAAATTTGGATTTTCTGCACCTACTATCCATATGCCATAACAAGCACCGTCTTTTATTGTGTTATTGCTAATAATGTTGTAGCTTGCGTTACCGCCTATTGTAACACCGTCACCATTGCCTTGATACTCACCTGTACTTAGTATTTGATTATTTTCTATGATATTGTTATTTCCTGCTATAGAAACACCAGTATGAGCTGATTGAAATATATTGTTTGATATTATGTTGTTGTTTGAACCAGCATAAATAGCCACAGCTGCGCCGCCATTTACAATCTTGAATCCATCTATTTTTATGTTTGATTGGTCTAATCTAAAAGTAGCTAGACCACTTGTGTTAGTTATAACCGCACCATTGCCCTGTAGAGTGACATCATCTAAAATATAGATGCTATCGGAAACACTATAATTTCCGTATTCAAATACGTATACACCGCCCTCTGTCATCAAACTACTAAGTTGACTAAAATTGTCTTGGTCGATATAAAAAACTTTATTCTCAGTTTCGCTAGAATATACAGGTGATATTGTTATTAAAAGCATTAACGAAATATAGAGTATTATCTTTTTTATTTTCATTGTTTTTCCTCCTTTAGTAATATTAACTAATTGTTACAATATATTCTACCCATATAAGGCAACAGATACAAGGGTCTAAATATATTAATCGCCTATTCTTAAAACAGCTAAATTTGTACGGCTACCATCTGGAGCACCAGAAACATTTATTGCCGCACCCGAACCTTGCCTGACATATTGCCCTCCTCATTTTGTTTTCAATCTCACCCCACAAGGGGGGTTCGATTTAAGATATGAGAAAGCGCGGGCGAACGGCACGAGAGTCACTAGCGCTGCTGCGGCCGGCAAGGCCGTAGTTGGTGACAGCAGCAAAATCCAAAGCCGAAGCTACGTCTCTTAACCAATAAGAATATCCAGTATTTATGGATTGTGGGTTCAATGCAAATAATGGTAGTTGAGATTTTTCGGTGCCTATATTAACCAACCCGTAAATCGAATGACCATTTATTACGCTACCATAAACCATAACCTCATTCATTAAGTCTACTGTACTATCAGCCCATGCCCCTGCACTTGCTTCCTCATTCGCTACAGCATTGCAAAGATGCGCTCTAATCGTTACTACATGCCCTGAAAAAGCATTATTAATCATTGTTTTAGCTTGTGTAAGCCCCTGTGTATACATTTTACTGCCTATGTATCCACCTTCTGTTGTATTAGTATCGTTCATAACATGATTATACAGTGACGTGTCGGATACTATCACAAGATGATTTCCAGGCACTAAACTGTCGCCAGTATTCCTATAATAATTAAATGCTGCAATTCTCCAATTGACCCCACCGATAGTCCAATAGTCGCCTATATATAAGTCTGTAAATGTACCGCTTGATATAGCTGTATATTGCTCGGATGTTGCTGTGTTTCCTAGATACTCGCCTCTATAAATGCTATTATGAAACCCTGCATTATTAACGCCATGTGGCATAAAATCTGCCTTATGCGCATTAAACGCATCCCTTATTTGGTCGAATAATTTTTGGAATAAAGGTCTTACTTCTGGGGCTGTTGGATAATCAGGAAACTCGGTCTCGTTATTCCAACCATCAGAAGGGTTATAATTGAAATCTGCCATATTATCACCTCTTTCTCTTGCCTAACTTATAGGCTATTACAACATTAGAAATATTCATGTCTCTGTTTACTTCGTTGTTTGAAAACTCCACGCCAAACAAATCTATTTTCTTCTCTTGTGGTTCAAATGTGAATGTTTGTCTTGAACCTATTACATCAAGTGTAAATGTGGGTATGGAAAATCCGGGTATAGAAAAAGAGCCAGCTTCCACAGTTGCGGACTCTGTCTCTAAATCTGTTTCATCAGCCATTACATAGGCTATATTAATTTTTGTTCTTGTATCTACTCGTATATCTACCCACATTGTCAATACGTCAAATTCATATACTGTGCTTCCGAAGTCTCTTAATGGTATTCTGTAGATTGGCGAAATTGCTTCGCCAAAGTCGTTGAATGATGTTTTGAATTTTACTATGTCCCCTGTCGTCCTGTTGGCATAATAAAGTGAGCCATCATTTATAAAGTTTCCTGCGTTTATACCGTTCCAATACCACCACGACAACCGTTCTGCTGATTTATCAGGGTCTCCTGTATCTACATATGGACTTATTTGATAGTTCCACAAATATACTTTGTCGTTTACGCATAGCCAATAATAACCCTTATAGTCGGTGCTTGTAGCAAGAGTTAAGTTAACTTCCTTTAGAAGTCTCGGGTCAATGTTACGGCTTATATGGAATACATTTCGCTGATCGCCTACCGTTGTACCTGTAAGTATTGATACGCCTTTTTTAGAGTTTAGCCATGTTGGATGATTATTTACTATTTGCATGGTATCAGGGCAATCACAACCACCTACAGAAGCGATAGGGAATGTATTAAATATTCCTTTAACTCCATCAAAGTTATAAGTTTCGCCGTATATCTCGCCTGTTTCCTTGTGGATTGTTAAAATGTTAAAAGATTTTACAAAAGCTGTTATATCCTCATCAGGGTTGCCGATTACATTGTAATTATTGTAAGCAAAATATGTAGCGTCGACACCGTTCGCTGAAATTCCTGTCCAATAGAAATAACCTGAACCATTACCGCCTACAAACAAGCGATTGTCATTTTGACCGCCAAAAGCTATGGTATATTTGCATTCAAGTATGGAATCAATATCATCTTGTACGGTCTTAAACGCCGTTATAACTACATTGTTTTGCCCTTGTGTTTGAACAGTATTAAATGTAACTACTCCTGTCGTGCGATTGACGTTGAAATGTGTACCTTCTGTCTTGGTTACTCCGTCAACTGTGCATAATACTTCTGTAGCGTCAAGGTCTGTATCGGTTAATTGATAGTTTGGATCAGAGGTTGTACCGTTGAACTTGTTGATAAATCCTGTTCCTATACGGTTGTATTCCTCTAGCGTATCACCGCCACCACTTGGGGTACGGTTAATTATGACTGTTGGAATATAAGGTACGACTATACTTGCTGTTGTGCCGTCGTACTGAATGTATTTTCCTGCTTGTTTATAGTATAGTTTGCCATCAAAACTAAAAAAGCTGCCTTTCACAGCAGTTAATCCGCTTAATAATTCTGTTGTTGTTTCGGTGGATGGGTCTTGTTTGTATAGTTTAGTGCCACAATGTTTTACGATAAATCCCTTATATAACTTCTTGTATGTAGCATAGCAAGGTGTCTCTACTGTAATGCTATCTTCTACAGCTTCTTGTCCTAAGCGTTTTGAAAGCTCACCATTATACCACCACATATTAAGGATTTTAGGGCTTTGGTTATCGGGTATCTTCCATTCCTTTTCTGCTAAATTTAAGCCACCGTTAAGCTGTAATGGTCTTTCGGGCCAATACTTTAATGGTTGAGTTTTTGGCGCCTGTATTGATTTAGGTGCTTTATACATTTTATCACCTTCTTACATCATCATCGAATACACGGTTTCAATTTTTGTTTCCTGTGCAACATCATCACCTATTACATTTTGAGCCTTTTCAATGAATAGACTTCTAAGCCAGCTTGACAAAGATGGATTGTCGGCTGCTGTTGCTCTTATGGCTATGTCTAATGCCAGTAAATCTACGCCTTTATCCTCTATGTCTAGTTCCACCGTATCTAACGCTGTAGGAAGTACCTCGGCAGGATAACGGTAATAATGAATATCGAATGAGCCGGGTTTGAAGTATTCTAAGATTACTTTTTTGTTGTTCTCCCACTTCATGCCTTTGTAGATTTCATATATCGCCGGATCGCTTCTCAATATCACGGTGTCAAAACTCATGAAGTCCGGCGGCATATCATACTCGACATATCTCGTATAATTAGGTACATCATCATCCGTGGCGAAAGGATAAGCGAATAACGCCGTATTACGAATATTATAAGGATAATCACCACCGAAAGTTATCGTCACCGTGTCGGTGTCTGTTGCTGTGATGTTGCCTTTATGTGCCGTGAATTTCCTTTTCTCTGTGTTCTCTATTGTATTAACGGTTACACCATTCACGGCTATGGTTACAGTGCCGATATTGTCTATTTCAAAATGATACGACTTTGTCCCAACTCCTGTTAAAATTATAGGCTTTCCGGGGAGGTATTGACGTATGTCGAATCCACTCAATAAGCCTAGTTGGTTTGGTATGAGGTTATGTGTTACTTGATATAAAGCAGGAATTTTAATAAGTCCTGCCATGTAACGTAATGATGTATTTAAAAACTGATTAAATTTATCTCGGTAGTCTGCGTTTTTTGTACTTGGCAACTCAATACCTTTCTTTGTTGCTTCGTCTATCAGACGTAAAAAAAGAGCGAGACATTCGCCCTTTGTAGCCATAATCATCATCTCCTTTTGCCCTTGAAAACTCCTAATGGTTTGTTTAATGCTTCTTCTAGACTTAATCCGTTTCTCAGCCTTTTAATAATAGTAGGATAAGCCATGCCATGCATTTCACATATTTGTTTTAAAGGCATATACTCGCCACTTATTTTAAATTGGTATACTCCTCTTCTATTTATTGCCTGTTCTTTTATTGGTATCCATGTGCAATTTTCAGGACAATAATTGCTATTGTAATCTATTCTTTCTAAACTTAATCCATCTTCATAAGTATCGCCCATATCCTCGTAAAAGCCTTCAAATGTTTTCCATTTATCGCATACAGTTATACCTCTCGCTCCATAATACTTGTAAGAACCTACAGTTTTCACATAACATCTTTCAAGCATGCCATGCCATATGTTATAAATTCTTGTTTTTGACATTCCATGCGTCGTATGCTCCTTTTTACTTAAAAGCCTACGCGTGCAACCACAACTATTAGTATGAAATCCAAGACTTATACCTTTTACTATTTTTGTGTTGCCGCAATCACATAAACATTTCCATAATACTATTCCTTTGTCGTCGTGACCAGCATATTCAACGACTGTTAACTTGCCAAATCTTTGTCCTGTTCTATCAAGTATTTTTCTACCCATAATAATAACACCTCCGTCGTGTTGTCCGAATTATGTTAGTGGGAAACATGGTTCGGAATACCATGCTTTTCGGTTGGCCGACCTATCCCACATATTAATTGTACCATATTTTGCTATGAGACACAATATTTTCTGTGCAATAATTAAACTTGTCTCTGTAGTCTGCGTTTTTGGTTTCGGGTAGTTCTATGCCTTTCTTTGTTGCTTCATCTAAATATCTGAGCATGAGGGCTAAACAATCGCCTTTTGTCATATTATCACCCCTTTGCGTAGTAGGCTATTGCGTCACCGCTTGTCAGAGTTATGCTGTTCCACTTACCGTATAGGATTGTTTTAGCCGGAATAGATGCTATTGCTGTAAGGGTAGGGTTTGTTGCACCGGTTACATCACCCTGTGCCGCTACAACCATATCCGACATAACCTCTATTTTGCAGAAGTAATACCCATCGGCAGGGGTTACGGCAGATGTTCCGGTTATTTCTTTACCGCCGTTTAATCCGCAATTATTCAAGTATACCTGAGCCGCTATGTTTTCTATTGCGCTCATATTAATCCTCCTTTGGGTGGTTAGCTCTATAGTGTGCTAACATTAACCCTCTATTTTCAAATTCTTCTCCGCACTTTTTACAGGTGAATTTCTTTTCTTCTTCATGCTTGAATTTCCTCTTTAGTTTTTGTATGAGTCTATCATCAGAGGTTGTATATTCTCCGTTTTTGTCAAATCGAAATAGTGGGATTTTTTTCACTTCTTTTGAAAAAGGTTTCTTCCGTCTTTCTTTTACCAATGAATTGGGTGTTCCATAAAATTTCATAATAT